>NZ_JAXCID010000020.1:0-75008 GCF_035985125.1 Arthrobacter sp. CG_A4
CCACCCGGACCAACGGCGCAGGACTCTGCGAAGCCTGCAACCACACCAAAGAAAACCCCGGCTGGACCGCCAAACCCCGCCCCGGGCCCGACGCCACCCCCCACCACAGGCACACCATCGAACTCACCACCCCCACCGGCCACACCTACCACTCCACCGCCCCACCACTCCCAGGAACAGATCTGGGCCGAACGTCACCGGACCCACCCCCGCCTCGCCGCCGCAGCCGTCGCAACCACCACCGCCAACACAGCCACCGGGCCAAGATCCTCCGGATCGCCAGCCGGGGCCGACAACAGCCAGACCACTGACGCCCCTAAACGCCCCACCCACAGCAACAGCCCCACCAACAGCAACGCGGGGTCACATACGGCCCATCCAACAGGGCATAACGGGCCATATCTGACCCCGCGTTGCAGTCAGAAGCGGGTCAGCGTGCCCCCGCCGTCCTGCACCTATGGCGCGGGGGTGCCGCCACCGTAGGGCGCTGTGCCGGTCGCGACTTCGTTCGAGGGCTTGTTGGACCATTCGGAGAAAGATCCCGGAAAGAGCGCTGCAGGGAAGCCGGCAATGGACAGCGCCGCGATTTGGTGGGCCGCCGTCACGCCCGAACCACAGTAGACCGCGGTGGCGATATCAAGCCGCACCCCCACACCGGCGAAGCGTTCCCGCAGCTGTTCGGCCGGAAGAAACTTGCCGTCCGGGCCAAGGTTGGCCGAGGTGGGGGCGCTGACGGCTCCCGGGATGTGGCCGGCACGCGGATCCACCGGTTCGATTTCGCCGCGGTATCGCTCCCCCGCCCGGGCGTCCAAGAGGAGCCCCTGCCGGCCCCATGATGCCGCCTGGCCTGCATCGATCACAGGCATGGCCCCGTCCGAGAGGAGGATGTCGCCACCAGCCGGCCGCCGCTCGCCGCTTTCGACGTCGAACCCGGCGGCACCCCAGGCAGCCAGTCCGCCGTCGAGCAGGTAAACGTCGGCAACGCCGGCGTTCCGGAGCATCCACCAAAGCCGGGCGGCTGCCATGTTGCCGGTGTTGTCATAGGCAACAACCACGTCGCCGCTGCGGACTCCCCAGGAGCGGGCGGACGCCTGAAACTGTTCCAGCGACGGGAGCGGATGGCGGCCGCGACCAGGGTCCGCGGGACCGGCCAGTTCGGTCGCGAGGTCCACGAAAACAGCGCCCGGAAGGTGCCCGGCGAGGTAGTGCTCCCGGCCGTTCGGGTCGCCGAGCTCCCAGCGCACATCCAACAGCACCGTGCGCTTCCCGGTTTGCCCGACGCCGCCCAGCCGGTCTTTCAATTCCGCAACATCCATCAAGGTCTGCATCCGCCAACTCTATCTGCGGGGTTATCAGCTGCTGGGTCATCACCTGCGGGATCATCACCTGCACGGTCATTGGTGGCGCGTCCGCCGCGGGTAGGCTGGTGCGGTGGTGATCAGAGAGCGCACAATGGGCCGGGCCTGGGCTGACGAGGCCGTCCGTAGAATCGATGCCGAGAACAACCGCTCCGCCGACACCCACCTGTATTCGGTTCCGCTCCCGGAGCACTGGGGTGTCCAGTTGTACCTCAAGGACGAATCCACGCACCGGACCGGAAGCCTCAAGCACCGGCTGGCGCGGTCGTTGTTTCTGTTCGGGCTGGTCAACGGCTGGATCACCGAGGGGACCACCATTGTTGAGGCCTCCAGCGGCAGCACGGCGGTCTCGGAGGCCTACTTCGCGCAACTGCTGGGGCTGCCGTTTATCGCCGTCATGACGCGGACCACCAGCCGCGAGAAGATCGCCCTGATTGAACAATTCGGCGGCTCCTGCCTGCTGGTGGACCATGCCTCGGAGGTCTATGCCGCCGCCGGTGAACTGGCCAGGAGCACCAACGGCCACTACATGGACCAGTTCACGTACGCCGAGCGGGCGACGGACTGGCGCGGAAACAACAACATCGCCGAGTCGATCTTCGGCCAGCTGGCGCTGGAAGAGCACCCGGTCCCCCGCTGGATCGTGGTGGGCGCCGGCACCGGCGGGACCAGCGCGACCATCGGCCGGTACCTCCGCTATCACCGCCACAACACGGAGCTGGCCGTTGTAGATCCGGAGAACTCCGCGTTCTACCCCGCGTGGCTGGGCCGCCGCGACGGCGAAGGGCATTCCGCGGCGACAGGGCTTCCCTCAAGGATCGAGGGAATCGGCCGGCCGCGGATGGAGCCGAGTTTTGTTCCCGCGGTGATCGACCACATGGTGCAGGTTCCGGACGCCGCCTCGGTGGCGGCGATGCGGCACCTTCAGCGGCACGCCGGACTGCACGCCGGCCCATCAACCGGCACCAACCTTTGGGGCGTGTGGCAGCTCATCGCCGGGATGATCGCCGAGGGCCGGCGCGGCAGCGTCGTGTCCCTGATGTGCGACGGCGGCGACCGCTACGCAGGCAACTACTACAACCCGGGCTGGCTGCAGTCCCAGGGGCTGGACCCTGAGCCCCACGAGGCCGCCATCCGCGAGTTTTTCGCCAGCGGGGTCTGGCCGGCCTAAGCTCCGGGCCGGGTTTCCCGGCTGGCGCCTCCGGCCGGGTTTCCCGGCTGGGCTCGTCCTGCCGGGCTTAGACCTCCACCGAGTCACCGCTGGAGAGGTGCCGGTAATCGGTGCCGTATTTGGCGCCGAACCGGGTCACATGGCCCTCGACCAGGCTACGGCCACTCTCGTTGAGCAGGGCGTCGTGGATCGGGAATGCCTTCGGGGCGCGGACGCCGATGACGAAGTCCACCACTTCGCCTACCTTGTTCCACGGTGCGTGGATCGGCACGAGCAGCGTCCGCACCTCCACGCCGTCGGGAACTATGAAGGAGTCCCCCGGATGGTACACATTGGAATCCACAAAGTAGCCGATGTTGGCCACCACCGGAATCTGCGGATGGATCAGCGCGTGCTGCCCGCCAAAGCTCCTGACGGCGAAGCCGGCAACCTCAAAGTCCTCCCCGGGGGCAACGGGATGGATCCGGGATCCGGCGTCAGCCGCTTTGTCGCGCAGTTGCGCGGCTACCCCGGCCGGCGCGAAGAGCTGCAGCGTGTCGCTGCCCAGCAGTGCGGCGACGACGGCGTCGACGTCGAGGTGGTCCGGATGTTCGTGGGTGATCAGCACGGCATCCGCGCCGGCCAGCGCCTGGTCCGTCTCGGAGAAGGTTCCCGGGTCGAAGACCAGCACCTTGTTCTCCTTCTCGAGCCGGACACAGGCATGGGTGAATTTCGTCAGCAACATCAGGCCAGCCTAGGCATCCTGCATTCCCGTGTCCACGGACCCGGCTGGTAATCTTGGACCTTGCCATCACCCAAGAGCAAGACGATCAGCGAGGCGAGCTCCACGATGTCCCAGGACGCCACAGCCGGCCACAGCCCGCGGCCGGCCGCAGCCGCGGGCAAAGAACAGCGCGTCACTAAACAGCGGCTCGCGGTCAGCGCAGTCCTGGACGAGCTCCCGGATTTTGTCAGCACCCAGGAACTCCACCGCATCCTGCAGGACCGTGGCACCTCGGTTTCCCTGGCCACCTCTTACCGGATTCTGCAGTCCCTCGCCGACGACGGCCTGGTTGACGCACTCCGGAACGCCGACGGCGAGGCCGTCTACCGGCGTTGTGCAGCTACCGGCCACCACCATCACCTGCTGTGCCGCAACTGCGGCAAGGCGGTCGAAGTGGAGGCACCCGCCGTCGAGGCCTGGGCCGCACGGACTGCTAAAGAGCACGGCTATACGGCGGTGGAACACACCGTGGAGATCTACGGGTTGTGCCCGGAGTGCACGGCACGCCAGGCGGGCGGGTAGCCAGGCGGCTGCCGCCTACCCCAGCAGTGCCTCGTACTCCTCTGCCCGCGCGCCATGTTTGAGCTCGATTTCGAGTGAATCGACACGCCGGTGGTGGCAGGACATTTCTATGCGCGTCCCACCCGCGGTCCACCGACTCGTCGGCCCACCGACGTGCGGGGAGTTCTCCTCGTCCGGGGCTCCAAGAAGGGCGACCAGCCCTTCGTGCACTGCCACATAGCCGAGCTCGGCGGCGCTGGGTCCCGGACGAGGATCCGTGTAGAGGAACACGGTGACGGATAGCAGTCGGTCACCAAGGGTGACCCAGATTCCTTCGGCGGCGCCGAGCGATGGGGCGACGAGCAGGCCGCTTCGCACCAGGGGGTGCTCGGGTTCGAGGTGGTCGCGGTCAACCAGCTTCAGCGTCGAAAAACAGGTCCTGCGATCAGATTCTGATGCTGGCCATGGTCCCGACACCGCTGCCCTGATGAGTGCAACGACATCTTGGGGGTCGGGGTCCAGGGGATCATTGGCTGCGGGCATCTTCCGGCCTGAGATCAGGGCTTTCCTGTACTTTTCCGTCTCCGCGGCTTGCCTGTTGCCCCAACCCGCCCCGACAGTCGTCCCTACGCTCGCCGCGACGACCATAAGGACCAGGCCAGCCGCGCCGTCGCCGCCCAGCCGACGCGCGATTTCCACCGCGGCCAGCGTCAGCAGAACGAGCATAAGCCACATGACGACCCGCTTCATACGACAAGATTAGTGGCCACAGTCAACGAGCGGTTCAACGTGGTCACGCCACGGTCAACGGGCGGTTCACCGGGCCGTTCGACAGGCTCAGGCAGCCGGTGCCGGAGCGCTCCGCAGCACGCGCCCGTTCATTCCCCGCTTCGCCCGGACGCCGCCGATAACGCGGCAGATGACGTAGATCAGGAACGACAGTGTGGTCACGTAGGGGCTGATCGGTAGTCGTCCGCCGAGGGCCAGCAGGATGCCGCCCACGGTCGCCGTCACGGCGAACACCACGCTGAGGATCACCACCAGCCGGGGCGACGACGTCACCCGCAGGGCCGCCGCCGCCGGGGTGATCAGCAGCGCCAGCACCAGCAGGGCGCCGACAATCTGAATGGAGAGTGCCACGCTGACACCCAGCAGCAGCATAAAGCCGAGGGCGAGGGCGCGGACCGGCACACCGCGGGCTTCGGCGACGTCGGGGTCAACGCTCGCAAAGGTGAGGGGCCGCCAAATGGCGATCAGGGCAAGCATCACGACGACGGCGGCGACCGCCAGCACCTGCAGCTGGACGGTCCCCACGGAGACGATCTGCCCCGTCAGCAGGCCGAACTTGTTGGCGGCGCGCCCTTCATAGAGTGAGAGGAAGAGGATGCCCAGTCC
Source organism: Arthrobacter sp. CG_A4 (assembly GCF_035985125.1). Taxonomy (NCBI): domain Bacteria; kingdom Bacillati; phylum Actinomycetota; class Actinomycetes; order Micrococcales; family Micrococcaceae; genus Arthrobacter; species Arthrobacter sp. CG_A4. The sequence continues at coordinate 5,189 of NZ_JAXCID010000020.1, forward strand.
GAGGCCGAAGGGCATCAGGACGCCGATGGTCGAATTCTTGTCCCGGGCGCGCACCCCCATCAGGCCCAGCAGCAGGGCAGCCGCCACCGAACCGGCAAGGGAGCCCAGCACAACGTCCACACCGATCAGCAGGGCTAAGGCCGCGCCTGCGAAGGAGAGTTCGGAGATGCCGTGCACGGCGAAGGCCAGATCCCGCTTCATCACGAAGGTCCCCACCAGGCCGCCGAGCAGCCCCAGGACCGCCCCGGCCCAGATCGAGTTCTGGACCAGGATGAGCAGCTCGCCGTAGTTCTCAAAGTTAAAAATGGAGCCCAGCAGGCTTTCAAAATCCATCTAGCCCACCGCCCCTGCAACGGAGTGCGCGTCGTGGTGGTGGTGGGTGGTGGCATCAGGGACGCCCACCACCACCAGCCGGCCGTTCGCGTGGATCACTTCGACCCGGCTGCCGTAGAGATCGGACAGGACCTCGGTAGTCATAACTTCCGCCGGTGTGCCGACCCGGAAGCGTCCGCCGGCCAGGTACAGCACCCGGTCGACATAGTCCACGATGGGGTTGATCTCGTGTGTCACGAACACGACGGCGCTCTTCTGCCCGTGGCACTGTTCGTTGATCAGTCCGCTGACTGCCTGCTGGTGCTGCAGGTCAAGTGAGAGCAGCGGTTCATCGCAGAGCAGGACCTTCGGATCGGTGGCGAGGGCCTGCGCCACCCGCAGCCGCTGCTGCTCGCCGCCGGAGAGCTGCCCAACGGGCGTCTTGGCATAGTCCTCGGCCCCCACCAGGCCCAGGAGCCGGTCGATCCTGCGGTTGGCTTTGGCCTCCCCCAGCCGCACTCCCCAGCGGTGCCCGTCGATGCCGAGGCCCACCAGATCGCGGGCGCGCAGCGGAGTGTCGGGGTCGAAGGCCTTCTGCTGCGGGATGTAGCCGATCCGCCGGCTCCCCCGTTGAACGGGATGCCCGTCCAGCACGGCTGTTCCGGACGACAGTTCCTGCAGCCCCAGGAGCACCTTCAGGAAGGTGGTCTTGCCGCTGCCGTTCGGGCCGAGGACCGCGAAGAATTCACCCGGGTTGATGTCCAGATCCAGGTTCTCCCAGAGGGTCCGTTGACCGAACGAGAGGGAAGCACCGCGGAGGCTCACTACGGGTGTCAACTTGGTTTTCCTCAATTTCTGCGCGGGTCTTCTTACCCGCCCGTTCCGCTGACGCGTCTATTCACGCTGTTGCGATTATCATCTTAGGCCCCGACGATCCGTGGGGCCGGTGGGCCGGTTGGCCAGAGGGCCGGGGGGGGGGGGGCGTTAGGCCGGGGGCCGGTTGAACCAGCGCCTATTGACCGGGCTGTGCTCAGGAGAGCGTCTTGGCAATGCTGTCCACGTTGTCCGTCATCCACTGCAGGTACGTCTTGCCCTCCGGCGGCGTCTCGCTGAAGTTCAGCACGGGAACGCCGGCGGCGTCCGCGGCGTCCCGGAGCGCCACCGTCTGCGGGCCCTCGGTCTGCGGGTTGTAGGCCAGCAGCTTGATTGCGCCGGAACGCACCAGGTCGACGGCGGACTTCAGCACGGCGGGCGGGACGTCGGAGCCGGATTCGATGGCCTCCAGGTACTCGTCGGGGGTCGTGTTTTCAAGACCCGCAGCGTCCAGCAGATAGAGCGGAACCGGCTCGGTGACGGCGGCGGCACCCTGGCCGCCGGCGGCCTTGATCGTCGCGAGTTTCGCCTCCAGGCCCGCGAGCGACTCCTTGAAGGCAGAGGCGTTGCTGCGGAACGTCTCCGCCGACGACGGTTCACGTTCGCCGAGCTTGGCCGCGATGGCGTCCGCCAGCCGCTTCATGGCCGGAAAGCTGTACCAGACGTGCTCGTTGAAGCCTGCCTGGCCCGCGTTCTCCAGCCCGGAAAGCTCCGAGGCGTTCAGGATCTTCTTGGGGTCCAGCCCACTCTCCTCGGATAGCTTTTGGATGAAGTCGTCATAGCCGCCGCCGTTCTCCAGCACCAGATCAGCCTTGGATACCGCCAGTTTGTCCTGGGTGGTCACCTCGTAGGAATGCGGGTCCTGGCTGGTGCGGTTGATGATGGAGTTAACACGCACCTTGTCTCCGCCGATGGCGCTGACGATGTCTCCATAGACACTGGTGGAGGCGACGACCTCTATGGTTTTATCCTTGGCAGTTTCCTGCGGGGTGGCCGCGGTTGGACTACAGGCGGTCAGCATCACGCTGAGGCCGGCAAGGGCAGCCACTAGAACACGGGCAGCAGGACGACGCACAGGGAACCTCGGATCGTTTGTTGAGAATCAGGAGCATTAGTAACGGCTTCAAGTGTAGTCCCAAATAGGAATGATTCCTATTTAGGGCTACCCGCCGGCTAGTCCTGACCCAGCCTCCGGTAGCCGGTGGCCTGGGTGGCGTCCCGGATCTCTCCGACGAGCTGTTCAATGACGTCCTCCAGGAACAGCACCCCCTGGGTGAGTCCGTCTGGCCCTATCACCCGGGCCAGGTGCGAGCCGGTCCGCTGCATAACGGACATGGCCTTCTCGATCTCATCGTCCATGGCCAGGTTTGCCAGGGAGCGGATGTGGCTTTCTGCGATGGGCTGGTGGTAGGCGGCGTCGGGTATCGACAGCACGTCCTTGATGTGGAGGTAGCCGGAGAGCATCCCGTCGTCGTCCAGCATCGGGAACCGGGAGAAACCGGTCCGGCTCACGGCTTTTTCAAACTCCACCGGGGTGGTGTTCGCCTTCAGCATCACCAGTTTGTCGAGCGGCACCATCACCACGGACGCGGTATGTTCCGAGAACTCCAGGGCACCCGTTATGAGTCCTGAGTCGTCATCCACCAGTCCATGACGGGTGGATTCCTGCACGATCGACTGCACTTCCTCGAGCGTGAAGGAGGAGGTGACCTCGTCCTTGGGCTCGATTCGCATCAGCTTCAGGATGTGGTTCGCGGCCCAGTTGAGGGTCCCGATCACCGGCTTCACCAGCCGGGCGATGAACATCAGCGGCGGGGCCAGCAGCAGGGCTGCCTTGTCCGCCATCGACACCGAGATGTTCTTCGGAACCATTTCGCCAATGGTGACGTGCAGGAAGGTGACCAGCAGCAGCGCGACGGCGAATGCAGCGACGTCGGCGATCTCCACCGGCATGCCCACGGCTTCCAGCGGGACCGCCAGCAGGTGATGGATGGCCGGCTCCGCCACCTGCAGGATCAGCAGCGAGCAGACGGTGATGCCCAGTTGGGCGCACGCCAGCATCAACGAGACGTTCTCCATCGCCAGCAGCGTGGTCTGCGCCCGCTTGGACCCCGCCTCGGCGAGCGGTTCGATCTGGCTCCGGCGTGCGGACATGACCGCGAATTCGGCACCCACGAAGAAGGCATTGCCGAGCAGCAGCACAACGAGCCAGATGATTCCTGCCCAGTCGCTCATGCGGCACCGGCCCGTCCGGCGGCATGGTTCGCGCTGTGGTTTTCGCCGTCGTCCGCACCGGAAACACGGACGGGTTGAAAGCAGATCCGGTCGATTCTGCGACCGTCCATGCGGGTGACGCTGAGGGTCCCGCCGCCGACGTCGACAGTGTCACCAACCGATGCGATGCGGCCCAACTGGCTCATGACGTAGCCTCCCACCGTTTCGTAGGCAGACTCGTCGGGCACGGTCAGGCCCGGGATCTGTTCGGAGAGTTCATCGGGGCGCAGCAGCCCCGGGAAATACCAGTCACCGGAGGCGTTCTGCAACAGCCCCGGCCGGACCTTGTCATGTTCGTCGGCGACTTCTCCGACGATTTCCTCGACCAGGTCCTCCAGCGTGGCGATCCCGGCGGTGCCGCCGTATTCGTCCAGGACCACGGCCAGCTGCAGATTGCCTTCGCGCAGTTCCGCCAGCAACGCGTCGAGGTGGATGGTTTCCGGAACCCGGAGCACATCGGTCATGATCGCCCCGGCCTCGAGATTGGCGCGCCGGTCCGAAGGAACGGCGATGGCCTTCTTGATGTGCACCACGCCGCGGATATCGTCCGAGGATTCGCCGATAACAGGGAAGCGCGAATAGCCCGTCCGGCGCGCGGCCTCCACAATGTCGGACACCGGCTGGTCCCCGTCAATGGTCTCGATCCGGATCCGGGGTGTCATAACATCCGCCGCCGTCCGTCCGGAAAACTTCAGCGTCCGGGCAATGAAGTTGGCGGTGCCGGCGTCGAGGGTTCCCATCGCGGCCGAACGGCGCACCAGTGACGCCAGTTCGGCCGGCGTCCGGGCGCCCGAGATCTCCTCCTTGGCCTCCAGACCGAAGATATTCAGGACCTTGTTGGAGAAGCCGTTAAGGACCACGATGGCAGGTTTGAAGATTGCGGTGAAGACCAGCTGGGGCCGGGCCAGGGCCTTGCCCACGGTAAACGACAACGCAATGGCCATATTCTTGGGAACGAGCTCCCCGATCAGCATGGACAAGAGCGTGGCCAGGGCCAGTGCGAGGACGAGGGACACGGAGGCGGCTGCGGCGTCCGGGAGTCCCAGGGCGGCCAGGGGACCTTCGAGCAGCTGGCCGACCGATGGTTCCATGACATAGCCGGTCAGCAGGGTGGTGATGGTAATGCCCAGCTGGCAGCTGGAAAGCTGCGTGGACAGGGATTTAAGGCATTTGAGCAGGGGCCCGGCCGCGGTGTCGCCGTTGTCGACGGCGCGCTGGACGGTGGTCTGATCAAGGGCCACCAAGGAGAACTCGACAGCCACGAAGAAACCGGTGCCGAGGATGAGCAGGAGGCCTACGCCGAGAAGGATCCACTCCATTTAGCGGCCTGCTTCCGGAGCGCAGAAGTGGCCGGGCCGGAACAGGCCGCGTACAGAGTGGCCGGGTCGGAGGTGGCCGGGCCGGAGGCGTCCGGGAGGGACCAGCCTGTCAGGCGGAGGCTGGCCGGCGGGGGCCGGCCCTGTTTCCTGAAAGGCTCCGGACTGGCGTACGGCCGGAGCATGATGGGCACGTGAACGGGGTTTGCCGGCTCTGCGGGTGAGCTGTGCGGGACCGGTTCCGGTTCTCCGCTGACAGCCCCCAGGCCGGCACCTAGATTTACTGTCCATAGGAGTTCCAGTCTACAGGAGCGGCTGCCGCCGTCCGCCAACTCGCGCCCTCTAGAGTGACGCCCGACGGCGGCAGTTCCGGCGGCCCTGGCCGGCAGCCCGGGCCGCCAGCTTTGGTCACCAGCTTTGCGGAACCGGGCGGCCTTCCTCGTAGCCTGCCGCGGACTGGATCCCCGCCACGGCGCGTTCCCGGAACGCGGCGAGGTCCGCGGCCCCGGCATAGCTCATGGAGCTGCGGAGGCCCGCGGTGATCATGTCCAGCAGATCCTCGACGCCGGGCCGGGCCGGATCGAGGTACATGCGGGAGGTGGAGATGCCCTCCTCGAACAGGGCCTTGCGGTCCTTTTCGAAGGCGCCTTCGCGCTGGTTGCGGTTCTGCACGGCCCGGGCCGAGGCCATGCCGAAGCTCTCCTTGAACTGGCGGCCGCTGGCCTCCAGCTGCAGGTCCCCCGGGCTCTCGTGTGTGCCCGCAAACCAGGAGCCGATCATGACCTGGCTGGCCCCGGCCGCGAGGGCCAGTGCCACGTCGCGCGGGTAGCGGACGCCGCCGTCGGCCCACACCCGGCCGCCCGCTGCCCGGGCAGCCGCGGAGCACTCCAGCACCGCGGAGAACTGGGGACGGCCCACGGCGGTCATCATGCGGGTGGTGCACATGGCGCCCGGCCCGACGCCCACCTTGACGATGTCCGCCCCGGCCTGGATCAGTTCCCGGGTCGCCTCGGCGGTGACCACATTGCCGGCCACCACCGGGACGCCGGGGTTGAGGCCTTTCACGGCGGCCAGCGCATCGAACATCTTCCGCTGGTGGCCGTGCGCGGTGTCGAGGACCAACACGTCGACTCCGGCGGCCAGAAGTTCCGCGGCCCGGCCGGCCACGTCGCCGTTGATTCCGACGGCGGCCGCGACCTTGAGTTTTCCGGCCTGGTCAAGCAACGGGCGGTAGAGCGTTGAACGCAGCGCGCCCCTGCGGGTGAGCACCCCTGCCAGGGTTCCGTTCAGCCGAACGGGAGCGTAGTCGGTTCCTGCGGCGTCCATTGCGTCGAAGGCGCGGCGCAGCCCCCGAAGGGACTGGCCTGGGGACTGGCCGCGGGATTCGGCGCCCGCTCCGGTGCCGAGCCCGTCGGCGTCGAGCCCTTCCGCGTCGAGCACCAGCGGCTCGTGTCGGATGACGGAGGCGAGCGAGGCGAAGCGGTCCTGTCCCTCGCAGTCGGCCGCACGGACCACGCCGCTCACGGTGCCGGCGTCATCGACCACCACCACTGCCCCGTGCGGCCGCTTCCCCATCAGATGGAGCGCATCGATGACGGTGTCGGCCGGCGAGAGGGTGACGGGGGTTTCCAGGACCGTGTGGCGGGTCTTGATCCAGGCTGTGACGTCGCGGATCACCTCGAGGGGGACATCCTGCGGCAGCACGGCGAGGCCGCCGCGGCGCGCCATGGTCTCAGCCATCCGCTTGCCCGTCACGGCCGTCATGTTCGCTGCGACCAGCGGAATCGTGGAGCCCGTCCCGTCGTCGGTTGCCAGGTCCACCTCCAGCCGTGATGTGACATCGGAGCGGGACGGCACCAGGAAGATGTCCGAGTAGGTCAGATCGGTGGTGGGCGCGCTCAGGAATCGCACAACTGCTCCTTGGATTGGCAACGACGGTATTTAGGCAATGATTCTAGGCGTGCCGGGCGGCGTGCGGGCGCCGCGGAGCGGCCCGGGACGCTGCCGCACTTCCCTGCTTGTCGAGGCAGTCCGGCAAGTTGATGATTTGAGTCACCCCTATTGGCGGTTTGGCTCGAATCGTCACTAGACTGGCAGGGGTCTGGGTTCACTGGACGCGGAGACTGGTTCGATCGTCGTGCTGCGGCACCGTGGAAACCAGTGGGAATCAAACTCACGGAAGAGGCGTATTTCAAGTGCCAGAGCAGCCTAGCCACCGTCTACCCGAGGAATTTGGCGGAAACGAGTGGCTCGTTGACGAACTGTACGAGCGTTATCAGCAGGACAAAAACACGGTCGATGCCAAGTGGTGGCCGCTGTTCGAATCCTTCGACGCCGGTGACGGTTCGTCCACCAACGGAGCCTCAGGCGCAGCGACAGTTGCGCACCCCGCCACCCGCGAAATCCCCGTTGTAGCTCGGCTTGCCGCGTCGCCGTCGCGGCCGGCAGCACCCGCTCCGGCAGCACCCGCTCCAGCTCCCGCAGCACCCGCTCCAGCTCCCGCAGCGACCCCTGCGGCAGCGGCCCCTGCCGCGGCGAAGAAAGCCCCGGCCACCGTCGCCCGCGACGGTTCCAAGACTTCGGAGGCCAGCCCGGGCACCACACCCATCCCGGCCCAGCTGCCCAAGAACATCAAGGCCCCGACGGCTCCCGAGGAAGACGTCGTGTCCGTCCTTCGCGGCCCGGCCAAGGCCATCGCCGCCAACATGATCACCAGCCTGGAGGTGCCCACCGCCACCAGCGTCCGGGCCATCCCGGCGAAGCTGCTGATCGACAACCGCGTGGTCATCAACTCCAATCTGGCCCGTGCCCGCGGCGGCAAGGTCTCCTTCACGCACCTGATCGGCTACGCCGTCATCCGCGCCCTGGCCCAGTTCCCCTCGATGAACGTCTACTTCGACGAGATCGACGGCAAGCCCGTCGCCGTCCAGCCGGCGCACGTGAACTTCGGCATCGCCATCGACATGCCCAAGCCTGATGGCACCCGGCTGCTCATAGTGCCGAACATCAAGAAGGCGGAGACCCTCAACTTCTCTGAGTTCTGGCACACCTACGAGGACCTGATCAAGCGTGCCCGCGCCGGCAAGCTGACCGCGGATGACCACTCCGGTACCACGGTCTCGCTGACCAACCCCGGCGGCATCGGCACGGTGCACTCAGTTCCGCGGCTGTCCAAAGGCCAGGCCGCCATCATCGGCGTCGGCGCCCTGGACTACCCGGCGGAATTCCAGGGTGCCAGCGAGAAGATCATCGCCCAGAACGCCATCAGCAAAGTCCTCACGCTGACCTCCACCTATGACCACCGCGTCATTCAGGGTGCCGGCAGCGGGGAGTTCCTGAAGCTCGTGCACCAGCTCCTGCTCGGCGCGCAGAACTTTTACGACGACATTTTCGAATCCCTGCGCATCCCGTACGAGCCCGTGCGCTGGAGCCCGGACCTGCAGGTGGACCCGGCCGACGAAATCAACAAGGTCGCCCGGATCCAGCAGCTCATCCACGCCTACCGCGTCCGCGGCCACCTCATGGCGGACACCGATCCGCTCGAGTACGTCCAGCGCAAGCACCCGGACCTCGACGTCCTGACCTACGGCCTGACGCTGTGGGATCTGGACCGCGAATGGCCCACCGGCGGCTTCGGCGGCAAGCCGATGCTCACATTCCGCAACATCCTCGGCGTCCTCCGCGACGCCTACTGCCGCACCGCCGGCATCGAGTACATGCACATCCAGGACCCTGCCGAGCGCAAGTGGTTCCAGGACCAGATCGAGCACCCGTACTCCAAACCGAGCCGTGACGAGCAGCTCCGCATCGTCTCCAAGCTCAACGCGGCCGAGGCCTTCGAGACGTTCCTGCAGACGAAGTTCGTCGGGCAGAAGCGTTTCTCGCTGGAAGGCGGCGAATCCCTGATTCCGCTGCTGGACGCCGTCATCTCCAATGCGGCCGACGACGAACTCGACGAAGTAGCGATCGGCATGGCCCACCGCGGCCGGCTCAACGTGCTCACCAACATCGCCGGCAAGACCTATGCCCAGGTCTTCCGCGAATTCGAGGGCACCCAGGATCCGCGCTCCGTGCAGGGCTCCGGCGACGTGAAGTACCACCTCGGCACCGAGGGTACCTTCACCTCGGACAACGGCAAGGAGACCAAGGTCTACCTCGCGGCCAACCCGTCCCACCTTGAAGCTGTCGACCCCGTCCTCGAAGGCATCGTCCGAGCCAAGCAGGACCGCCTCGACCAGGGCAAAGCATTCCCCGTGCTGCCGATCATGGTGCACGGCGACGCGGCCTTCGCCGGCCAGGGGGTGGTGGCGGAGACGCTGAACCTTTCCCAGCTGCGCGGCTACCGCACCGGCGGCACCATCCACATCGTGGTCAATAACCAGGTCGGCTTCACCACCGCCCCGTCGTCCTCGCGTTCCTCCACCTACTCCACGGACGTCGCCAAGATGATCCAGGCACCGGTGTTCCATGTGAACGGCGATGACCCGGAGGCCGTGGTCCGCATCGGCCAGCTCGCCTACGACTTCCGCCAGCAGTTCCACAAGGACGTTGTCATCGACATGGTCTGCTACCGCCGCCGCGGCCACAACGAGGGCGACGACCCCTCGATGACCCAGCCGCTGATGTACAACCTGATCGAAGCCAAGCGTTCGGTCCGCAAGCTGTACACGGAATCGCTGATCGGCCGCGGTGACATCACCGAGGAGGAAGCCGAGCAGCTGCTGCGCGACTACCAGGAACGGCTGGAGCGCGTCTTCGCCGAAACCCACGCTGCCCAGACGTCGCCGATTCCGATTATCACTGCCGATTCTGCCGCCGTGTCGGACATCGAGCGCCCGCTTTCCCAGCAGGGAGATTCGTCCGCCCGCACCCCGGCGTCGACGGCCATTTCCACCGCGATGCTGGCCCGGATCGGCAAGGCCCACACCGACATCCCCGAGGGTTTCACCGTTCACACCAAGCTCAAGCAGCTGCTGGAGAAGCGTGAAGCGATGTCCCGCGAGGGTGGCATCGATTGGGGCTTCGGCGAGCTCGCCGCGTTCGGCTCGCTCACCATGGAAGGTGTCCCGGTCCGGCTCGCCGGCCAGGACTCGCGCCGCGGCACCTTCGTGCAGCGCCACGCCGTCTTCCACGACCGCGCCAACGGTGACGAGTGGGTACCCCTGGCCCACCTCTCAGATGACCAGGCGAAGCTGTGGATCTACGATTCCCTGCTCTCCGAATACGCGGCCATGGGCTTCGAATACGGCTACTCGGTGGAACGCCCGGATGCCCTGGTGCTCTGGGAAGCGCAGTTCGGTGACTTCGTCAACGGCGCGCAGACCATCATCGACGAGTTCATCTCCTCCGCAGAGCAAAAGTGGGGCCAGCGGTCCTCGCTGGTACTGATGCTGCCGCACGGCTACGAAGGCCAGGGCCCGGACCACTCCTCGGCCCGGATCGAGCGCTTCCTGTTGATGTGTGCCGAGCAGAACATGATCGTGGCAAACCCGACCACGGCGGCGTCGCACTTCCACCTGCTGCGCCGCCAGGCGTACAGCCGGCCGCGCAAGCCGCTCATCATCTTCACGCCGAAGCAGCTGCTCCGCCTCAAGGCCGCCGCGTCGTCGGTGGAGGACTTCACCACCGGTACCTTCCGGCCCGTGATCCCGGAGCACGAGCAACTGCCGGCCGACGCCGTCGAACGCGTGCTGTTGGTGTCGGGCCGTCTGTATTACGATCTCCTGTCCACCCGGCAGAAGACCGGAGACCAGACGACCGCAATCGTGCGGGTGGAGCAGCTCTACCCGCTGCCGTCCGCCGAGATCGCCGCGGAGCTTGCCAAGTACCCGAACGCCGACGTCGTCTGGGCGCAGGACGAGCCCGCCAACCAGGGGCCGTGGCCGTTCATCGGCCTCAATCTCCCGGATGAGCTGGACCGCCGGGTGCGCCTCGCATCCCGTCCCGCCTCGGCGTCCACCGCGGCAGGGTCGATGAAGCGGCATGCAGCGGAGCAGGACGCCCTGCTCAAGCAGGCATTCGCACGTAAGTAAAGTCATTGCTGCCCGGCCGGAGATGGAAATACGCAACTCCGGCCGGGCAGCGGTGTTTAACCGGCGTTTCCGGACCGGCGTGGTCTGGTGGACTGCGTCTCGTTAGCGCTATGGAATGAAGAGGTAGTCGTGGAAGATCGAAAGCTGCGGATCGCAGCCGTTGGCGATGAACTGCTGGCCGGGCTGGGTGACCCCCGCGCGCTGGGCTGGCTGGGCCGGGTGCTTGCCCGCACCCCCAAGGACGGCATGTCCCTGGAAAGTTACTCCCTGCCGTGCCCGCAGGAAGGGACCGAGGGGCTGGCCGCGCGCTGGCTCCAGGAGACCGGGCGCCGCTTCAGCACCAGCCACGAGAACCGCCTGGTGATCGGGCTCTCCGGCCGCGACATCGAATTCGGGCTCTCCACGGCACGCAGCCGGCTGAACCTGGCTAACATCCTGGATTCCGCCTCGCAGAACAAAATCGAGGTCTTTGTGGTAGGTCCGCCGCCAACCCTGGACCCGGCGCAGAACCGCAGGCTCGGCGAGCTCAACACGGCCTTCGCCGATGTCACCAACCGCCGCAAGCACCTTTACGTGGACACCTTCTCGCCGCTGCTGAACCACGAGCAGTGGCGCCAGGACCTCGCGGCAAACAACGGCACCCCGGGGCAGGCGGGCTACGGGCTGATGGCGTGGCTTGTGTTGCACCGCGGCTGGTTCCAGTGGCTTGGCATTGACACGCCGGAGTAGCTGGCCTTGACCCCGGGGCGCAAGGCGATATATCGTGAGTTTCGTAGTCGCGATATATCGCAATGATTGGCATCCGTAGCGCCTTCCCGGAGGAACCATGACAGAACACGAATCGGCAGGAAACACGTGGACCGTCACCGGCCCGCAGACCATCGACGTCGACGGCGTCAGCTCGCTCAAGCTCGGGATCGTCCGGGGCCGCTTCGACGTCGTCACCCACGACGAGGCCGTTGCCCGGATCGAGGTTTCCGAGGTCTCCGGCGACCCTCTCGCGATCAGCCTGGTCAACGGGCGCCTCGAGATCCGGCACCAGCTGCACGGCCCGCAGGGCTGGTTCAAGAACCTCATGGGCACCGTCAACAACAGCAGCAGCAACTCGGTCGTCGTCAGCATCGCCCTGCCGGCCGGCGTCGAGGTCGAGGCGGGAACCGTCAGCGGCGACGGCATGGTATCCGGCCTCAGCGGGCACACCCGGCTGAACACTGTCTCCGGTTCTGTCCTGGCCGACGGCACGTCCGGGAACCTGTCCGTGAACACCGTCAGCGGCGAGGTGATCGCCCGCAGCCACCAGGGCGTCTTCACAGCCAGGAGCGTCTCCGGCGAGGTCACAGCCTCGGGCGATCTTAGCCATGTCCGGGCGAACACCGTCAGCGGCGACCTGGGCTTCGATCTGCACGGCTTCACCCAGGACTTCGGCTCGAATTCCGTGTCCGGGGACGTCACTATCCGGCTGCCGCACGACGTCGGCGTGGACATTATCGCCAAGACCGCCAGCGGCACTGTGGTCATCGATGACCAGAAATATTCCCAGCCCGGCGGTGCCGTGGAGACCATCGCGGGACCTGATGCCCAGCTCATGCTGGTCCGCACCAACTCCGTCTCGGGAAAAACCTCCGTCTTCCACGGCCAGCCGACCGCGGATCCCGAAACGGGGCACTAGTGCCTCCGGTCTTTGCCCACGGAGCGCTGCGCCTGTATCTGCTCGCGCTGCTCGAGTCCGGCCCCAAGCACGGCTACGAACTCATCAAGGCACTCAGCGAACGGTTCGGCGGCACCTACTCCCCCAGCGCCGGCACCATCTACCCGCGGCTCGGCAAGTTGGAGGAGGAAGGTCTGGTGGCCACCCGGACGGAGGGCCGCCGGACCAACTACAGCATCACCCCGGCCGGCCTCGTTGAGCTCAACAGCAGGCGGGATGAACTGGCCGGAGTGGAGGATGACATCTCGGCCTCGGTCCGCCGTCTCGCCGACAACCTGCGGCAGGATATCCGGGAGAATATGCGCGGGCTGCGGGCCGACCTCGCCGCGACGGCGGAGGCGGCACGCTCCACGGCCCGTGCGGCAGGATCCACGGTCGGCGCACTCACCGGCCCGCGCTACTCCCAGGAGAGCGACCGGCGCCTGCGCGAAGCGGAAATGCTGGTCCAGACCTTCCGCGACGACATCCGGGTGGAGCTGCGCCGCCACGGCGGCCGGCAGCCCATCACTCCAGTGACACTGGAGACGGTCAAGACGGTGCTGGACCAGGCCCGGATCTCGATCCGCAATTCGCTCGACTGAGGCAGCTGGCGGGCAGACCGCCGGTTCGCGGCCCGGGTCCCGATGTGGGAGACTTGAGGGCAGCTCTTGTGAGTACCAATATTAAGGAGGCCAGCTATGAGCAAACGTGCACGTAAACGTCGTGACCGTAAGCGTGGCGGCGCGAACCACGGCAAGCGCCCCAACGCCTAAGCAAAAGCTTGAATTAACAGCTTGAAACGAATGACCCCGGAATCCTTGAGGATTCCGGGGTCATTCGTTTTGTGGCCGTGGGACGCGGACGCTCAGGCTTCGACGGGCCGGATTGTATGGATCCTGTCGAGGATCGCGTTCTTAAGGTTCTCCGGTGCCGCCTCCGTGCACGAACGCTTCACCATTACGCGGATGACACATTCGAGGTCGTACTGCTCAAAACACTCCGGGCACCCGTCCAGGTGATCTTTGATCTCAGCAATGTCATCATGCGTAAGCGCCCCGTCCAGATACTCGTAAATACGTTCCATCCGGGCGTCGTCGCAATCGCCCAGTCCCTGGCAGTCGCTCATTTCCTGTTCTCCTGTTTGTTGCTTCCGGGCGCCGCAGCGGTATTTGCGGCTTTGAATCCCCGCTCGGCGGCGTAGTCGGCGAGCATATCCCGCAGCATCTTCCGGCCCCGGTGCAACCGTGACATAACGGTCCCGATCGGCGTGTTCATAATGTCTGAAATTTCCTTATACGCGAAGCCCTCGACGTCGGCGAAATACACCGCGAGGCGGAACTCCTCCGGGATCGCCTGCAGCGCCCGCTTAACGTCAGAATCCGGCAAGTGGTCCAGCGCCTCGGCTTCAGCCGAACGCAGCCCCGAGGATGTGTGCGACTCGGCGCGGGCCAGCTGCCAGTCCTCGATGGTGTCCGAATTCGACTGCAGCGGCTCGCGCTGCCGCTTGCGGTAGAGGTTGATGTAGGTGTTGGTGAGGATGCGGTACAGCCAGGCCTTGAGGTTGGTGCCGGGCTTGTACTGATGGAACGCGGAGAAGGCCTTGGTGTAGGCCTCCTGGACGAGGTCCTCGGCATCTGCGGGATTCCTTGCCATCCTCATGGCCGCGGAGTACAACTGGTCCACATACTGCATGGCGTCCCGTTCAAAACGGACCCGGCGCTCGTCCGCCGACTCGACCGCGACGTCCAGCGGCCGGCCATCCACAATCGTCTCCCGGACGGCGGCTTCGTTGACCGGCGCATCGACACCCTGGGCATCGACACCCGGCGCAGCCAGGCCTTCCTCAGCCGCCGGGGCAGCCTCACGGGGTGCGCCGGCGGGCCCGGCAACAGGTGACTTGGCGGGCGCGGTACCGTTTCCGGCTACCTCGTGCATGGCCGCAACGGCCGGATCCATGGTGCTCATCGCCTTCAAGTCTACTGTCACCATCCGGCGGGCACCGGAACCATCCTGGCGGGCGACGCCCCACGCTTGCAGGGGATCTGCTGCCAGCTCCACACTGTCCTTGACCAGAATCAAATCTCCGCCTCCCCGGGCCGCACCGGATTGGTCCGGCCGTGCCCGTGTGTTGCAGCCCGGCTACCGGGCTGATCCGACTCAAAATCCAGCCATCGAAGAGCCGCTGGAACCTGTCACTGACAACCACGTCCGGCGGGCAAATATTCCGCAAAAGTGCAAGACTGGAACCGGTTCTCCCGCGTCGATTCCGCGGTTCGTCTCTTCAGGAGGAAATTCATGCCGTTTGTCCGCTTTCTCGCCCGCCCCATGCTCGCCTCCAGTTTCGTCCTTGCCGGTGTGGACAAGCTGAAGAATGCGGATGACACTGCGGCGCAGTTGTCCCCCCTGCTGCGCCGCGCGGCTGAGTCCCTGCCGTTCCAGACCAATGAAAAGGTGCTGGCCCGCGTCATCGGCGGCACCCAGGTAGGTGCCGGCGTCCTCTTCGCGCTCGGCAAGTCTGCCCGCTTTGCCGCCACCGTCCTGGCCGTCATCTCCGCCCTCAATGGCTACGTCGAATGGCGCAGCGCGGACATCACCTCCAAGGAGGGCCGCGACGCCCGCCGCAAGCAGCTGCTGAAGAACGTCTCGCTGACGGGCGGCGTGCTGCTGGCCTCCGTGGACACGAACGGCAAGCCCAGCCTGGCCTGGCGCGCGGAGCACCTCGCGGCCGACGCCAGGAAGAACGCCGGCCACCTCGCCTCGGACGTCAGGAAGACCACGGGCAAGCAGCTGAAGAAAGCCGACAAAGCGGTACGTAAGGCCGTAGACCACACCGTCGGAGCATAAGCAAGCACATGGCCGGCACCACCCCCACCGCAGCTGCCCTCCCCGTCCCGGCTGGCGTCGCCCCGCTCTGGCGGGCACCGTTCGCCGGACGGCCCGTCGACGCGACGGTCACCGTGCCGGGCTCCAAGTCCCTGACCAATAGGTATTTGGTGCTGGCTGCCATCGCCGACGGGCCCTCGCGACTGCGGGCGCCGCTGCACTCCCGGGACTCCACCCTGATGATCGAGGCGCTGCGCCGGCTCGGCGCCACCATCACGGAGGTCCCCGGTGACGGTGCCTTCGGCCCCGACCTGGAAATCACCCCCATCAGCCTGGACAGCCCTGCGGCCGGCACCGGAATCGACTGCGGCCTGGCCGGCACCGTCATGCGCTTCGTCCCCCCGGTGGCGGCACTGCGTCACGGAGATACGTTGTTCGACGGCGACCTGCACGCCCGCAACCGGCCGATGGGCACCATCGTCGAGGCTCTCACGGGGCTCGGCGTCGCTGTCAGCGCGGCCGACGGCGGGCCGGCGTCGTCCCTGCCGTTCACCGTCCACGGCACCGGTGAGGTCCGCGGCGGGCACCTTGTCATCGATGCCAGCGCGTCCTCGCAGTTCGTGTCCGCTCTGCTGCTGGCCGGTGCGCGCTTCACGGACGGGCTGCACCTGGAACACCGCAGCACCGAACATCCAGGTAAGCCCGTGCCCAGCATGGACCACATCACCATGACCGTCGCCGTGCTGCGCGGCGTGGGAGTGACCGTGGATGACTCGGTCCCTAACCACTGGGCTGTCTCCCCCGGGCCCATCCGCGCCTTCGACCGCCGCATCGAACAGGACCTCTCCAACGCCGGCCCCTTCCTCGCGGCAGCCCTGGCAACCCGCGGCACGGTCCGGATCCCGGACTGGCCCGCCGGAACCACCCAGGTGGGAGACCTCTGGCGCAGCATTCTCACCACCATGGGAGCCACCGTTACGCTGGAGGACGGCATCCTGACCGTCACCGGCGGCCCGGAGATTAAGGGCGCCCACTTCGATGGAACCAGCGAACTCGCGCCCACCGTGGCTGCCCTTTGTGCCCTGGCTTCCGGATCCTCCCGGCTCAGCGGCATTGCCCACCTCCGCGGCCACGAAACGGACCGGCTGGCGGCACTGGTGGCCGAGATCAACCGCCTCGGCGGCGACGCCGAAGAGACGTCCGACGGCCTCATTATCCGGCCCGCTCTGCTGCACGGCGGCGCCGTCCACAGCTATGCGGACCACCGTATGGCCACCGCCGGCGCCATCCTGGGCCTGGCCGTAGCCGGCATCGAGGTCGAGGACATCGCGACCACGGCCAAAACCATGCCGGACTTCCCCCGGTTGTGGGAAGCCATGCTGGCCCAGTCCTCCCCCGGGACGCCCGCCCCGTCGGACGCACCCCCGGCAGACGCACCCCCGGCGGACGCATCCGCTGCAGACGCACCCCTCGCGGACCCACCCCCGTCCGACGCACCCCCGGCAGACAAGGACGCCGCCAGTGGCACGCAGCACTGACTCCTGGGATGAATCCGATGTCCGGATCCGCCCCAATAAGAAGGGCTCACGCCCCCGTACGAAGGACCGGCCCAGCTACGACGATGCCGTCACCGGCCGGATCATCACCGTCGACCGCGGACGCTACACCGCCGTCGTCGGCGAGGGCACAGGCGAGGAACGCAAGATCATCGCCGCCCGCGCCCGGGAACTGCGCCGCAACCCTGTGGTGGCCGGCGACTTCGTCTCCCTTGTGGGGGACGTCAGCGGCGAGCCGGACACCCTGGCCCGGCTGGTCAGGATCCAGGACCGCAAAACCCTGCTGCGGCGCAGCGCGGACGACACCGATCCGATCGAACGCGCCGTCGTCGCCAATGCCGACCAGCTGGTGATCGTGGTGGCGGCCGCCAACCCTGAACCCCGGACCGGTTTCATCGACCGCGCCCTCGTGGCCGCCTACGACGCCGGCATTTCTCCCCTGCTGCTCGTCACCAAGGCCGACGTCAAGGATCCCGCCGGGCTGCTGTCCAACTATCAGCACCTCGCGTTCCCGGTGATCATTTCCAAGACGGCGGATTCAGCCGCCTCCGGAATCGACGCCCGCTCGGACGACGGGCTCTCGGCACGGCTCGACAAGGACGCCGTCTCACAGTTACGCGGCTACCTCGATGGGAAGGTCACGGTGATGCTGGGCCATTCCGGCGTCGGAAAGTCCACCATGGTCAATGCCCTGACCGGGGCCGAGCGCGCCACCGGCGGCGTCAACGCCGTGACCGGGCGCGGCCGGCACACGTCCTCCTCGGCGCTGGCCCTCAAGGTCAACGATGCGCCGTCCGGCAGCTGGATCATCGATACCCCCGGCATCCGCTCCTTCGGCCTGGCCCATGTGGACCCGGACCGGATCCTGCGTTCCTTCCCGGATCTGGAACCCGGCACCGACCGCTGCGAGCGGGGCTGTAAGCACAACACCAGCGCCGTCAACTGCGGTGTCGACGCCTGGGTAGCGGGGGGACATGCCGGCCCGTCAGGCCCCGCCCGGCTGACCTCGCTGCGCCGGCTGCTGGGCACCGACCCGCGGATGGAAGCGCAGGACGTCAAGGAACTGGGCACCGTCTCCTGACGTGTCGGTTGCGCCCGCCTGTCCCGCTTCCCGTGGCGCAGCGACGCAGCCTCCCGGTCGGCTGCCCGCTTTGGCGGTAGCTTGGAACCATGAGTCAACCCGCTTCGAGCTACAACGATGACCTGCGCCTTGCCCATGTACTGGCAGATTCCGTAGATTCCCAGACCATGAGCCGCTTCAAGGCGCTCGACCTTCGGATCGAGACGAAGCCGGACCTGACGCCGGTCACCGATGCCGATAAGTCCGTCGAGGAAGCCATCCGCGGCCAGCTCTCCCGCTCCCGACCCCGCGACGCTGTGCTGGGCGAGGAGTTCGGCAGCTCCGGCCACGGCTCGCGGCGCTGGATCATCGACCCGATCGACGGGACCAAGAACTTCGTCCGCGGCGTTCCCGTCTGGGCTACCCTGATCGCTCTTGTGGACGAGGGCGAGCCGGTTGTCGGCGTCGTCAGCGCCCCGGCACTGGGCAAGCGCTGGTGGGCTGCCAAGGGCGCCGGTGCGTACATGGGCCGCTCGCTGGCCGCCGCGACCCGGCTGAAGGTCTCCAACGTCTCTGAGCTCTCGGATGCCTCACTGTCCTACTCAAGCCTGGGCGGCTGGAAGCAGCGGGGAAACCTGGATGAATTCCTCGGCCTCACCGAGGAGGTCTGGCGCACCCGCGCCTACGGCGACTTCTGGTCCTACTGCCTCGTGGCGGAAGGCGCCGTCGACATCGCGTGCGAGCCCGAACTGAACCTCTACGACATGGCCGCGCTGGTCCCCATCGTCACCGAGGCGGGCGGCCGCTTCACCTCCCTCGAGGGGGAAGATGGCCCGTTCGGCGGCAACGCCCTGGCCACCAACTCGATCCTGCACTCCGAGGTGCTCAGGCGCCTCAACCCGGGACTAGACGACCTGCTCTAGCGGCTGCCGGACAATCGACGGCGGCGGCCGTCGATTGTCGTATTTGAGGGTGCCCGTTCGTGGCGCCGCGTAACAAAGCGCTTCACAATGCGGCACTCCCTGTTCGCCGCCGGCGCGGATGTCCTAGGCTCGAAGCAGGTCACGAGTGCCAGCGCTAAACCCCGGTTTGCTGGCCGGCAACCCTCCTTCGCGGCGGGGTGCCCCGGGTGACGACCTGGCCGGTCCGGAACGGACCCGGCAAGCGCGGATCCCCGGCAAATGGGGTCCTGTCTCGAGCGAGGTCCCATGACGACTGCCACTTTTCCCGCCAACTCCGGATTTGCCCCCGGGTTCCACCCCGGTGCAGAAGCCGGGCGCCCGGACGACGCGTTCGCCGTCGCCCGCCGGCCGCTCTCGGCGGTCACCGGCGCCGAGATCCAGGCGCCACTGATCCAGGGCGGCCACGTCCGCTACGCCAATCTGGACTACGGCGCCTCCGCACCCGCGCTGTCCGTCGTCTCGGCCTACCTGAACGAGATCCTGCCGTACTACGCTAGCGTCCACCGCGGCGCCGGCTACGCCTCCCAGATCAGCACCTCCGTGTACGAGAACGCCCGGACGATCGTCCGCGAGTTCGTGGGCGGACGCCCGGACGACTCCGTGATCTTCACCCGGAACACCACCGACTCACTGAACCTGCTCGCCGGTTGCCTGCCGGTCGCCGGCGGCAAACACACCGGCGAGGTGCTCTTCCTCGACATCGAACACCACGCCAACCTGCTGCCGTGGCAGGCCGTCCCGCACCGCAGCGTTGTGGCCGCCCCCACCGTGGCCGCCACGCTGGAGCGGCTCCGCGGGGAACTGTCCCACGGCGGCGTCAGCCTGCTCGCCGTGACCGGCGCCTCCAACGTCACCGGCGAAATCCTGCCAATCCGCGCGCTGGCAGCGCTGGCCCACGAGTTCGGCGCCCGGATCGTGGTCGACGCCGCCCAACTGGCCCCGCACCGCAGGATCGACATCGCCGCGGACGACGTCGACTACCTCGCCTTCTCCGGCCACAAGCTCTACGCGCCCTTCGGCGCCGGCGTCCTGGTGGGCCGGCCGGACTGGCTGGACGCCGGCACCCCGCACCTGGCCGGCGGCGGGGCCGTGCAGGACGCCCGGCTCGACACGGTCAGCTGGACCACCGGGCCGGCCCGGCACGAGGGCGGCTCCCCCAATGTCCTGGGCGCCGCAACCCTAGCCCGGGCCACCCAGGTGATCGCTGCCCTGGATCCGGAGCAGTGGCAGGCCCACGAGAACACCATCCGGTCCTTCCTGGTCGAGGGGCTCCAGCGGATCGACGGCGTCACCGTCCACCGGATCTTCTCCGACTCCGGCCTTGACGACGGCGGACGCGACATCGGCGGGCCGGACGGCGGCGGACGCGACAACGGCGGGCCTGACGGCGGCGGGCCTGGAAGCGGCAGCATCGGCGTCGTCAACTTCTCCGTGGCGGGCTACGACGCCGGCCTGGTGGCCGCGTACCTGTCCGCGGAGCACGGCATCGGCCTGCGTGACGGCCGCTTCTGCGCGCATCCGCTGCTCCGCCGGCTCGGGCTGCCCTCCGGCTCGCTGCGGGCCAGCTTCGGCGTCGGCTCCCGGATGGAGGACGCCCAGCGGCTGCTGGCAGGGCTGGAGGAACTGAGGGAGAACGGCCTGGGCTGGGATTATGTGGTGGATGCCGGCCGCTGGGTGCCGGCCAACGACTCCCGCAGCTACCCGCAGTGGGCGCCCAACACGCCCGGCACCGCCGGGGCGGCACCCTGCGGCCTGGGTTAGCGGACATTTTGGTTAGTTCGTCGGGGGTTCGGGTCCGGGAGTGTGGGACGGCCGGGCTCAGGGACATGCCCCGCGCCGGAGCCAGCGGATGGACATAGTGCCATTAAGCCCAGTCCCGGGTTCGAAGAATGGGCATGTCCCCCGGCATGCGAAGGACCCGGTCCAGCCTGACCCCGACGAACCAGGGAAAATGACCACCAGCGACCCGAGCTAGCGGCCTGGGCTGGAAACGCTCCTCCGCAGGGTGCGGTAAATTCGAGAGGTACCATCCGGATCTGGCCGAAGGAGATCGCACGTGACACGCGGCGGCCCCAAACTGGACCGCGAGCGCCGCCAGGAGCTCGGGCAGAGCTTCCAGGACGGCGGCGAACACTACCAGCGGGTCCGCCCGGGCTACCCCGCAGAGTCGGCCGACTGGCTGATCCCGGCCGGGGCGCAGGACGCCGCGGATATCGGCGCCGGCACCGGAAAGTTCACCGCCCTGCTGGTCGCACGAGGGCTGCACGCCGTGGCAGTGGATCCGTCCGCCGGCATGCTGGACCAGCTGCGCCGGATGCTCCCGGCCGTCTCCGCCGTCACCGGCACCGCCGAACACACAGGATTGCCGGCTCAAGCCTTCGATCTGGTCACGGTCGCCCAAGCCTGGCACTGGTGCGATCCGCTCCTGGCCAGCACGGAGTTCGCCAGGATCCTGCGCCCGCACGGCGTCCTGGGCCTGATCTGGAACCAGCTGGACACCTCAGTCCCGTGGGTCCACCGGCTCTCCCGGATCATGCACGCCGGGGATGTCCACAAACCGCATTTCACGCCGCCGCTGGGTCCGGAATTCACCGGTATGGAGAGCCACCTCACCCGCTGGGATGACCCGGTCACAACCGCGGACATCCTGGCGCTGGCCAAGTCCCGCAGCTACTATCTGAAGGCCTCGGAGCCTACCCGGACCAAGGTGCTGGGCAACCTCGACTGGTACCTGCACGGGCAGCTGGGCCACGGGCCCGGCGAGCCGCTGCGGCTCCCCTACCTAACCCAGGCATGGCGCGCAGTCCGGGCCTGACGACGCCGTCTCATAGCCGCTGCGCTGTTGCCGGCCGGATTGCGCGTTACCGGCGCAGAGGCTTATGGTTTCGGTAGTCCTAACAACTTTTTGCAGGTCCCAACAAACAATGGCGCGGGCCGCACCGCCAGCCCACACCGGGCGTCATGGCTGGTAAACCGACCATTCTCACAGCGGGCCAGCTGACCAACCGATCCAGAGGGGCCCGCCGTGCTGGAAGTAAGCGGATACCAACCATCGGCACCGAAGGTGCCCGGCCGGAAACCAGGCGCCCGCCGGGCCCTGCTTGGCCTGCTGGGCCCGGCTTTCGTGGCCTCGATTGCCTATGTGGATCCCGGCAACGTCGCGGCAAACCTCACCGCCGGCGCCCAGTACGGCTACCTCCTGGTCTGGGTCCTGGTGGCCGCCAACGTCATGGCCGTGCTGGTCCAGTACCAGTCCGCGAAGCTCGGTATCGTCACCGGCAAGAGCCTGCCGGAAATCCTCGGCGAACGCCTCAAGCCCTTCTGGCGCCGCGCCTTCTGGGCCCAGGCCGAAATCGTGGCCGCGGCCACCGACCTGGCCGAGGTCGTTGGCGGGTCCATCGCACTGTACCTGCTCTTCGGACTGCCGCTCCCGCTCGGGGCCGTGATCGTCGGCGCGGTATCCATGCTCCTGCTGGCGGTGCAGGCGAAAAACCGGCAGCGGCCCTTCGAGTTCGTCATCATCTTCCTTCTCGGCATCATCAGCATCGGCTTCCTGGCCGGGCTCTTCATCAGCCCGCCGGATCCGGCCGGCGTGGCGGCCGGGCTGATCCCCGGCTTCCAGGGCCCGGACACCGTCCTGCTGGCCGCCAGTATGCTCGGCGCCACCGTGATGCCGCACGCCATCTACGTCCACTCGGCCCTGTCCCGGGACCGGCACCGCCCCAACCCGCACCTGCACGTTCCGTTGCCCGCGATCATCCGGCTCGTCAAAGCCACCCGGCTCGACGTCGTGGTGGCCCTTGCCATCGCCGGCGTGGTGAACATCGGCATGTTGCTGCTGGCGGCGTCAACCCTGGGCGGCGTGGCCGGTACCGACACCATCGAGGGGGCCCACGCGGCGATTACGGCCAATCTGGGCCCGATCATCGGCGTCGTTTTCGCCGTCGGCCTGCTAGCCTCCGGCCTGGCCTCCACCTCCGTGGGCTGCTACGCGGGCGGAACCATCATGCAGGGTCTGCTCAAGATCCGCATCCCGCTGATGGTCCGGCGCGTGGTCACGCTGATCCCGGCGGTTGTGCTGCTGTCCGTCGGCTTCGACCCCACCTGGGGTCTGATCCTCAGCCAGGTGGTGCTGAGCTTCGGCATTCCCTTCGTCCTGATCCCGCTGGTGGTGCTGACCAGCGACAAGGCGCTGATGGGCCGCTTCGCGGACGGCATGCCGCTGCGGATCGCCGGCATCATCAGCGTGGTGCTGGTGGTGGCGCTGAACGTCGTCCTGCTGTGGCTCACGCTCACCGGCGCCGGCTGACGGTAGGGTTGGGTCAGTGAAGACCGGTGCCCCCTCCTCCTCGATTGAGGACTACGTCAAAGTCATTTACACCTTCACTGAGTGGCAGGACAAACCCATCAGCTCGACGCAGCTCGCGCAGCGCCTGGGTGTCGCCAACTCCTCGGTCTCCGAGATGGTCCGCAAGCTCAAGGACCAGGGCCTGGTGGACCACCAGCCCTACAGCGCCATCACCCTCACGCCCGACGGCGTCACACTGGCCCTGTCCATGGTCCGGCGTCACCGTCTGATCGAAACCTTCCTCGTCCGGGAGCTCGGCTACCGCTGGGACGAGGTCCACGACGAAGCCGAGCTGTTAGAACACGCCGTCTCGGACACCTTCATCGAGCGGATGGCCGCCAAGCTGGGGAATCCGGTCCGCGACCCGCACGGCGATCCGATCCCGGCCGCCGACGGCTCCGTGCTGATGCCGCCGGCGCACCGGATGAGCGAACTCGACGACGGCCACACCGGCCGGATCACCCGGATCAGCGATGAAAACCCCGAGCTGCTGCGCTACCTTGCGGCCGAAGAGATCGATCTGGACGCCGACGTCGAGGTGCTGGGCCGGAAGCCCTTCGGCGGGGCGCTCGTGGTGCGCATCGGCTCCGGCGGGACCCTGCGGGAATTCGACCTCGCCGGGGAAGTCACCGCCGCCCTGTGGGTCCACAGCGGCGCGGCCCACGCCGGCTGCAGCGTCGAAGGGCGCTAGGTGGCGGGCGCTGAGTGGCGGGCACGGTGCCGGAAGGCCCTGCGGTGAGACGCCCGGGACTGCCCGGCTGGCGTGCGTGGGCAGCCGTCGCAGTCGGCGGCCTGCTCGGAACGGAGCTGCGCTACGGTGCCGGCCTGCTGTTCCCGGAGGCGTCCGGCGCCGTGCCGTGGACCACCCTGGTGATAAACGTCGCCGGGAGTTTTGTCCTCGCCGCCCTCACCACCCTCTGGATCGCGCGGCCCCGGACGGCCGTCTGGCTCCGTGCCGGCCTCGGCCCCGGCCTGCTGGGTTCCTTCACCACATTCTCCGCAGTGGTGTACTCGGCGGACCAGCAGTTCCGCGGCGGCTTCCACAGCATCTGGCTGGCCTACCTGGTACTCTCCGTCGTGCTGGGGCTCGGCGCCGCCGCGGCCGGCTGGAAATCCGGCACGGCACTGGCCGGCAAGGCACCGGCCGACGCGGGGGGCGCAGCGTCATGATCACCCCGCTGCTGGTGGGCATCTTCGGGGTCGCCGGGGCCCTGCTGCGCTTCGCCGCCGACTCCTGGTTTGCGCACCGCCCCGGCCCCCGGCCGCACTGGCCGTGGGCAACCCTGCTGGTCAACGTCGCCGGGTCCTTCATCATCGGCTTGTCCATGGGTGTGACCAAAGAGCTGGGGCTCGGGCCGGAGTGGCAAGCCGGACTCGTGACCGGCCTGGCGGGCGGCCTCACCACCTTCAGCTCCTGGACCACCGCCACGGTGCGGCTGGCCAGTGAGGCGCGGTACCGCGCCGCCGCGCTCAATGTCGCCGCCAACCTCATCGCCGGGCTCGCGGCTGCGGCGCTTGGCCTGGCCCTCACCGGGTACGCCGCCTGACTCCTGACTCGGGGACTACTCAACCCCGGCCGTCGCCGGGCGGTTGCGGATGCCGACGGCGGACGCCACCGCGCCCGCGAAGAACAGCACCGCGGTGACCACAACGGTACTGACCACGCCCGACGTCGTGATCTCCGGTCCGGTGATCAGCCCGGCGGCGGCGATGCCCACCAGCCCCGCGATGCGCGCCACTGCGTTGTTGACGGCGGAACCGATGCCGGCCTCTTCCGGCTCCACAGCCCCCAGGATGGCGGACGTAAGCGGCGCCACCGTCACGGCCAGGCCCAGTCCGAAGACCAGCAGCCCCGGCAGGATTTGCCCGAAATAGTCCAGCGGCAGGCCCACCCGCATCAGCAGCAGGAAGCCCGCCGCGCACAGCAGCGGCCCGGCGGTCATGAACCAGCGGGGCCCGTAGCGGCCCGCGAGGGCGCCCATCCGGGAGGACAGGAGAAGCAGGATGACAGTGGGGGGCAGCAGGGCCAGGCCCGTCGTTGTGGCGCCCAGTCCGGCGACCTGCTGCAGGAAGAGTCCCAGGACGAAGAATCCGAGTGAGAGCCCGCCGTAGATCGCCGCCGTCGCAATGTTGCCCCAGCCAAAGTTGCGGACGGCGAAGAGCCGCAGCGGCATCATCGGAGCGGAGGTCCGGGCCTCGTGGCGGAGGAACAGGGCCAGGGCGGCCGCGCCGATCGCCAGCGGAAGCCATACCTGCGGGGCCGACCAGCCCAGGCTGCCGCGTTCAATGAAACCATAGACGATTCCGCCGAGGCCAATGACCGCCAGGACGGTCCCCGCCGCGTCGATCCGGCTGCCGGGTGTGCGCTCATGGTCCAGTTCGTGCAGTTTGAGCAGCACCGGCCAGACCGCCGCGGCCGGAATTACGTTGAGGAAAAAGATCAACCGCCAGGTCCAGAGATCCACCGAGAGCCCGCCGAGCAGCGGTGCCGCCACAATGGCACCGGACGTCCAGGCCGACCATCGCCCGATCGCCAGCGACTGCGCCGGGCCGGTGAAGACGGTCACGATCATGGCGAGCGAGCTGGGCACCAGCAGGGCGCCGGCGATCCCCTGCAGGCCGCGGAAAAGGATGAGCGACTCGCCGCTCCAGGCGAGGCCGCACAGCACCGACGTGGCCGTGAAGCCGGCCAGCCCCCATTTCAGGACCCGCACCCGGCCGAACTGGTCCGACAGGGAACCCGCCACCAGGATGAGGGCGCCCAGGGCCAGCAGGTACGCATCCACCACCCATTGCTGGACCACCAGTCCGCCGCCAAGCTCCCGCCCGATCGCAGGCAGGGCGAGGTTGACTACCGAACCATCCAGGAAGGCGATGAACGACGCGACGATCGCGACGTAAAGGACGCGTTTCTCGACGGCGGTCATGGCCGCGGCGGGGCTTGGGGACATGGCAGCTGCCTTCCTCGCTGGCTCCTGTGCTGCAGTGCTCTGCGGGGGCGGCACGGGTCTGTGATGAGCCTAACACCGGGGCGCCGGGGCCGCCTGCCGGGCCGTCCGGAGGCCTGCCGTCACGTATCGTTGAAGTATGATTACCCGTCGTGTTGCAGCCCAGATCCTCGACATTCCGCTGGAAATGGCACACCGTCACGGTATCCCCTCCCGGCTTAGCGATGCCGAGCTTGGCGCACTGCTGGACAGTCCCCCGCAGTGGCTGGTCCAGTCCAAGGCCAACCGGACGGGCAAGCGCCCGGTCTGGGTCCAATTGACGTGTGCGGTCTGCGGGTTCTCCGAGGCCGCCCGGCCCAAGAAGTGGTGGCCGGACTTCACTTACGTTGTCTGCGCGGATCACCACTCGGATGAGATCCCGCTGCGCGGTAGCGGGCTGATCCGCAGCGAGTATGAGGGTGTAGGAAGCCGGTTCGTCGGCATCGTGGACGTCGCAGTGCCGAAGGCGTAACTTAAAGAGCACGGGGCCATCCCGGCCTCTCTGCCTTTAGGGAGGGCGCAATGCCTGACAAATCTCCGCACCGGCACCAGGCCAAAAAACCGGTGAAGACCATCAAGGAAAAACGGGCTGAGAAGAAGACCAAGAACGTCGCGGAAACGCATGCGGACCCTGTGGCGCATATCAAGAAGCGCTGAACGGCACCGCAAGGACTGTCTGACACACCAAAAAGGCCGGAAGCATCAGCTTCCGGCCTTTTTGTTCTGCGTGTAACTTGTACTGCGTCAAACTTATACGGGGTGGAGCTCCGTTTCCGGCGCTCCCATGTGGAGATGGGGGGAATTGAACCCCCGTCCGATGTCGTGTTGTCAGGGCTTCTCCGGGCGCAGTTCGCATCGGATTTTCTCGGCCCCTGCCATGCTGCGAACAGCTGGCTGATCCGGGCCCAGTCATCTAAGAGTCCCGTTCACCCCGATGACGGAGGTAAACAGCAGTGGCTATCTAAATGACGCCAGGATCCGGGGCAATAGCAACCTCGGGCTGACGGACTGTCTTACTGCTTAGGCAGCGAGAGCGAAGTCAGTGCGTTTTGATTCGGCACTTATTGGTTTGCAGACAGCGTTTACGAGATAATTCTGCATCCTCGGCCCGCTTCACCTGTCGCGACTAACATCGTCGAAACCGATCATCCCCGTATTTTTTTATCAAACCGGCCAGGAACCGTGAGGTTCCTTCCCGGACTACTAAGCATAGCGCACACCCGCCCGGAATCATTCCCGCGGCGGGGCCATTTCGCAGTCCGGTATGGTTCCGGCCCTGCGTCAGCGGCGGTTGCGTTCGCGCATGACCCGCAGGGCCTCGCGCTTGTCCTGCTGCTCGCGCAGCGTCTGGCGCTTGTCGTATTCCTTCTTGCCGCGCGCGACGCCGATCTCCACCTTCGCGCGTCCGTCCACGAAATACAGCTGGAGCGGAACGATGGTGAAGCCGGACTCGCGGATCTTGTGCGAGATCTTGATGAGCTCGTCGCGGTGCAGCAGCAGTTTACGACGACGGCGGGCAGCATGGTTGGTCCAGCTCCCCTGGTGGTACTCCGGGATGTGGATGCCCTCCATCCACAGCTCGTCGTTGTAGAAGGTACAGAAGCCGTCCACCATGGAGGCATGCCCCTCGCGGAGTGACTTCACTTCGGTACCCATCAGCGCGATCCCGGCCTCATAGGTGTCCAGGACGTGGTAGTCGTGCCGGGCCTTGCGGTTGGTGGCCACTACCTTACGGCCACTTTCTTTCGGCACGGTGGAACTCCTTGGATCGAGTGGTGGCTGGCGGAATGGCTGTTCCCAGCCGCCAGGGGGTCCGCAGCCGGTAGGGCACGGAGACTCCAGTTTACGGCAGAGCATCTCCGCAACCGGAAAGCTTACGCTCCCGGCAGATCAGAGCAGGTTCATCGGGTCCGCCGCCTGGCCGTTAAGCCAGGTCTCGAAGTGCGAGTGGCAGCCGGTGGAGTTACCCGTCGAGCCGACATAGGCAATCAACTGGCCCTGGCTGACCTGCTGCCCGGAAGACACTGCGACGCTGGCGTTGTGGTAGAAGATCGTGGTCAGCGAGTTGCCCTGGACCACGCCGTGGGAGATCTTGACGTTGTTGCCGCCGCCGTCGCCCGCCCAGCCGGCCGAGTAGACGGTGCCCGCCGCCGGGGCGTACACCGGGGTGCCGCAACCCGCGCCGAAGTCGATGCCGGTGTGCATGTAGCCACCCTTACCGTAAAAGTCGATGGTTCCCGGCGGCGTCGCGCGCCAGCCGAAGCCCGAGGTGATGCGGGCGCCGGGGAGCGGGCTACGCAGGCCGAAGGCCGACGGCGGTCCGGGGGGCGCCGGGATGTAGGGAGCCGGCTTGGCCTGGTTCTGGCCCTGGGCGCGGGCGGCTGCGGCAGCCGCAGCGGCCTCGGCGATGCGGCGCTGTTCGGCCTCGTAGGCCTCACGCAGTTTGCGGTCCCGTTCGACGATTTCCGCGGCGACGGCGTCCTGCTGTGATTTGACCTGGGAAAGCTGGGTCTGGATGCCGGGCTTGGCAGCCTGCAGCTCCGCGTCGAGCCGGCTGGTGTCGGCAATGAGCTTGTCCACCTGCGCCTTCTTGGCCTCGGCCTCGTCGCGGGCGGCTTTCTCACGTGCCAGCGCGGCGTCGGCCTTGGCCTTGAGGTCCTTGATCTCGGCTTCCACCGCTTCGAGGCGGGCCTGCGAGTTGACGTTGGTGGCATTCTGCTGGGTGAGTTTATCCATCGCAGAGTTCTGGCTGCGCATCGCCTGGTCGGCCAGGTCGATTGTGTCCGTCAGGCTGCCGCCCTGGTTCGAGCCGAAGAACAGGGACAGGTTGGATGGCACGCCGCCGGATTTGTATGCCTGGGTGGCGATCTGCCCGATCAGCTTCCTGGTATCGGAGATCTTCTGCTTGTCCGTCTCGAGCTGCTCCGTGATCTTGGCTTTGTTCTGCTGCGCCAGGTCCACCCGGGAGGCCAGGGCTTCAACTTCCTTCACCGCGCCGGCCACGCGGCCCTGGGCTTCGAGAAGCGACTGCTGCGCGCCGGGAAGCTGGCCCTGAAAGAGCACCAGATCCGACGCGGCCTGGGCGATTCTGGAGTCGACGAACTCAAGGGACTGCTGGACGCGCGATGCTTCGTCCCGCAGAGCGGCCTGCTGGTCCTCAAGGTTCTCGGCGAATGCCACCGGAGTCGAGGTACCCATGCCGGCGGCGAGGACCAGCACCAGCGCGGCGCCGATCAGGCGGCTGCGGCGGCGGAATGAGCCGGCGCCGGCCTGTCCTGGCCGAGACGTCCGGCGAACCATCGCTGTCATGAGCATTCCCTTTTCGTTGCGCAAGTTAGACCCTCAAATATCGGCGGAGGGTCAGGAGTGATGACGCCCCGGCCAAGAGTACACCCAGGCCGATCAGCGCCGGGGCCAGGATCAGCGTCTGGGCTGCGGAGATGAAGGCGGTGTCCGGGTATTGCTGGGACAGGTAGCCGCCGAGGAAGAAGTGCGCCACGGCCCAGAGCGTGCCCGAGGCGAGGGCGGCACCGATGACCGCCGCAATCACGCCCTCCAGGATGAAGGGAAGCTGGATGACCATCTTCGAGGCGCCCACGAGGCGCATGATCCCCGTTTCCCGCCGCCGGCTGAATGCCGACAGCCTGATGGTGGTCGCAATTAGGAGGATCGCGCAGACGATCATCACGCCGGCGACGCTCACGGCAACGAGGGACGCGGCATTCATGACCGAGAAGAGACGTTCGAGGAGCTGGCGCTGGTCAATCACGGTCTCCACGCCGGCCTGCGAGGAAAATGTCTCGCTGATGATCTGGTACTTCTCCGGGTCCTTCATGTTGATCCGGAAGGACGCCGGGAGCTGGTCCGCGCTCACCGAGTCGACAATCGGGGAATTGGAGAACTGGTCCTTGAAATGCTTGTAGGCGTCGTCTTTGGACTCAAACTGGAAGTCGTTGACGTACTGGGCTACCGAGGGGGACTCCAGCAGCTTGCGCAGGTTGTCCTGCTGTTCGTCCGTCGACGGGCCGGCGGCGCAGCCGGGCGCCGTCGAGCCGTCGCTGCAGAGGAAGATGGCCACCTGGACCTTGTCGTACCAGTACCCCTTCATCTGGTTGATCTGCAGTTGCAGCATGCCGGCGGCGCCGACAAAGGTCAGGGATACGAAGGTCACGAGGATGACGGAGACCACCATGGACAGGTTGCGGCGCAGGCCGCTGCCGATTTCGGCGAGGATAAACTGGAGTCTCACAGCTGGCCCTCCCCTGCGATGCGTGCCGCTGCGCGTGAATCCGCGCGGGCCTCGATGCGGCTGGACACAGCCGGTGCGGGGGCGGGTTCAAGTTCCCGGCCGCTGGCGTCCCGGAGGCGCCGTGACTGGCCCACCACCGGAATCATGGACGTGTAGAGGGCCTTGGCCTCGTCGCGGATCACCACGCCGTTGCGCAGTTCCACGACGCGCTTGCGCATCTCGTTGACGATGTCGTCGTCGTGGGTGGCCATCACCACGGTGGTGCCGTTCTGGTTGATCTTGTCCAGCACACCCATGATGCCCATCGAGGTGGTGGGGTCCAGGTTTCCGGTGGGCTCATCGGCCAGCAGGATGCCGGGGCGGTTGACGACGGCGCGGGCGATCGCCACCCGCTGCTGCTCACCGCCGGAGAGCTCGTGCGGCAGGCGGCTTTCCTTGCCTTCGAGGCCCACCGTTTTGAGGACCTCAGGAACGGTGTCGCGGATGACACTGCGGCTCTTGCCGATGACCTGCATCGCGAACGCGACGTTGGCGAACACGGTTTTCTGCGGCAGCAGCCGGAAGTCCTGGAAGACGACGCCGATTCCCCGGCGGAGCCTGGGGACGCGCCAGCTGGAAATGTTCGCGACGTTCTGGCCGGCCACGTAGACGGCGCCCGAGGATGCGCGGTCCTCCTTAAGGACCAGGCGCAGGAACGTGGATTTACCGGAGCCGGACGCGCCGACGAGGAAGGCGAATTCGCCACGGTCGATCTCAAGGTCGATCGAATCCAGCGCCGGACGCGCCGTCTGGTCATAGACCTTGCTGACATTTTCGAAACGGATCATGGCCCTAAGTACCCTGCAGGACGCGGCTGGTGCAGCACGGTTCTGCTGCCGGGGCGCGGGCTTTCTAGTGGGGGAAGTAGAGCTCCGGCTTCTCGACTATACGCACGGGTCCCTGCGGATCGGCTGGAGTGCGGGGGCGTGTTGCCCGATTAGATGGGAGGGACTGGAGTGACGCACGAGGCGGGCGGGCAGCGCCGGGCCCGGGATCCCTACTTTTCCGCGTTGCGGTTGTCAGTCCGCCAACGGATGCCGGCGTCGATGAAGTCGTCGATCTCGCCGTCGAACACGGCGGAGGTGTTCCCCACCTCGTGTTCGGTGCGGAGGTCCTTGACCATCTGGTAGGGGTTGAGCACGTAGGACCGCATCTGGTCGCCCCAGGAGGCCTTGACGTCGCCGGCGAAGGCCTTCTTCTCCGCGTTTTCCTGCTCTTTCTTGAGCAGCAGCAGCCGCGACTGGAGCACGCGCAGGGCGGCGGCGCGGTTCTGCAGCTGGGACTTCTCGTTCTGCATGGAGACCACTGTGCCGGTGGGAAGGTGGGTCAGGCGCACGGCGGAGTCCGTGGTGTTGACCGACTGCCCGCCGGGACCGGAGGAGCGGAAGACGTCAACGCGGATCTCGTTATCCGGGATGTCAATGGAGTCCGTCTGTTCGATCAGCGGGATCACTTCGACGGCGGCGAAGGAGGTCTGGCGGCGGCCCTGGTTGTCGAAGGGGCTGATCCGGACCAGGCGGTGGGTGCCGGCCTCGACGCTCAGCGTGCCATAGGCGTAGGGCGCCTTGACCTCGAAGGTGGCGGACTTCAGCCCGGCTTCTTCGGCGTAGGAAGTGTCCATGATCGTGGTGGGGTAGCCGTGGCGTTCGGCCCAGCGCAGGTACATCCGCAGCAGCATGTCGGCGAAGTCCGCCGCGTCCACGCCTCCGGCGCCCGCGCGGATGGTGACCACGGCCTCGCGCTCGTCGAACTCGCCGGAGAGCAGCGTCACCACCTCAAGATCCGTCAGGGCCTTGCGGATGGATTCCAGCTCGGTGGCGGCTTCCCCCATGGACGCGGCGTCGTCCTCGTCCTGGCCCAGCTCCACGAGAACCTCAAGGTCGTCGATCCGCGAGACGAGCGAGTCCAGGCGAGCGAGCTCGGACTGGCGGTGCGAGAGCCTCGAGGTGATCACCTGGGCGGCGGCGGGATCATCCCAGAGATTGGGTTCGCCGGCCCGCTCGCTCAGTTCGGCGATGTCTTCCTTCAGAGCCTCCACATTCGAAACGTTCTCGATGGAGGTGTAGGTGGCGCGGAGCTCGCGGATTTCTGCGGGAAAATCAATGTTTGCCATGGTTTTTTAAGCCTACGCTATCCCCGCTGGCCGCCCCGACTCGGTCGCGGGCGGGTCTTTCCGGCCGCGCTGCCGGGCGCGGCCGGACGCGCTGCCGAGCGCGGGCTTAGCCGGTGAGCCGGCTTAGCGGGTGAGCCGGGAACGCGCCGTCGAACTCGCCTCGATCCTGATGCCGTCGGGGACCAGGAAATTGACCACGGGCGGATGGACCGCGGCGCTCAGCACCACCACAGCGGTGGAACCGTCCGGGCTGCCCGTTGCCGGTGCGACGGCGAGGCCGTTCAACCGGGAGAAGGCTCCGTTGCGGTCCAGATAGTCGGCGGCCGCGCTGCGGACGCGTCCGCCGTCCAGGACGGCGGTGGGGCTGCCGGCGGCGGTCTCGAGCTGTCCGAGGGTGAAGCTGTCCGCCGCTGCCACCGAGGCGCCGTCGGCGAGCGAGAGCAGCTTCTTATGTTCGATATAGACGCTGGAGGCGGCCGTGACCACGGTCGCGACGAGCAGGGCGAGCAGGACATAGCCGACGATGAGCACCGTCAGCTGACCGTCTTCCCTGCCGCCACTGGATTCCGGATCCTGGCCGCTCGTCGGTCGGTGCCTCCGGTCCTGCGCCGCCGCGGGGTTCATCGGAAGCGTCCCACCAGCTGGGTGGCGGAGGCGCTGAGCTGGCCGGCGTTGAGGTGGAGGGCATCGCTGAACGGCACGTACGGCAGTGGCACGGTGAGGTGGACGGTGACGGTGACCGCGGAGCCGGCGGCCAGGCAGTCCGCCGGTGCACAGTCCGTAGCCACCCTGGCGTTTTCCGCCGGGTGCCCGTAGTCGGCGAGCGCCAGGAGGACCGCCTGCTCGGCCGCGGCCCTGCCACTCGCCGCGTCCGGCTGCGCAACAAAGACCTTCGCCGCCTGGTCCGCGGCGCCCACCACCGCGAAGGAGCCGCCCTGGAGCTGCCCCACCGTGATGATGAAGTAAACCAGCGGGACCATGAGCAGCAGGGTCAGGAAAGTGAACTCGACGACGGCGCTCCCCCGTTCGGAACCATCGCCGTCGTCCGCTTGGCGGAGACTGTTCAGGGTTTCACGGCTGGATCGCAGCATGGCCCTTCACCTCCAGGATCCCCCGGGGGCCGATCAGCCCGATGACCGGCAGCGGGGCACGGACCGTCACCTCCAGGGTGCGGATGCCCTGGAAGCTGGTTTCGCTCGTGGTCACGTCCCTGGCGAAGTCCGGGTTGAGTGCCACGCCGATCAGCTGGGCGGTCCTGTCCCGGGCATCCGCCGAACCGCGGTCCGCCAGCGTGCCGTATCTGGCTCCCGAGGCTGCGGCATCGATCAGGGTATTACGGACGTGGAGGGCCAGGGTGAGTTGGATGATGGCGAGGAAGAAAAGCGTCAGCAGGCCGCCCACCAGGACGAAGTCCACCACGGCAGAGCCCCGTTCCTCGGCTCTGCCGTGGGCGTGGAGTACGCCGGCCTTGCGCACCTGCTACTGCCCCACCTTGTCCATGGCCTGGTTGAAGAGCGCTTCGAGAGCCGGGCCCGCAAGCGCCAGGAGTGCAGCGACCAGCACCGCAGACATCAGGGTGATCATCACCCAGCCCGGGACGTCTCCGCGCTCGCGGTGGTCACCGGGAGCGGCCGGCCGTCTACTCCTCCGCGCCTGGACGGCTGGAGGCAGCCGGAGCAGCAGGCCGGACGTCCAGAACAACAATGCCGTGCGGATCCCGATGTTTTTCACTGTGTCCCCTTTTTCATGGCGTCCCCTTTTTCATGGTGCCCCCGTTTTTCATGTCGTCCCCCTTTGTGGGTGGTTCGAGGTCTGGTCCTGATTCTGTGGGTGCTGCGGGTCTTCTGTCCTGCGTCTGCTTCTGTCCTGCTCCTAAAGGCAAGCTGATGGCGGCCAGGCCCGGGAAAACGGCAAACACGACCGTCAGCGGCAGCACTCCGAACACGAGCGGGACCATCATTCCGATTTCCTTTTTTCCGGCCGACTCCATGAGTTCGCGCTTGGCTGTGTCCCTGACGTCCTGGGCCTGGGCCCTCAACACATCGGCCAGGGGTGTCCCGCGTTCCACCGCCACGATCAGCCCGTCCACGAAGCGGAGCAGCGGACCAAGGTCGGTCCTCGCCGAGAACTCCTGCAGGGCCTCCACGAGGGG
Organism: Arthrobacter sp. CG_A4; assembly: GCF_035985125.1. Taxonomy (NCBI): domain Bacteria; kingdom Bacillati; phylum Actinomycetota; class Actinomycetes; order Micrococcales; family Micrococcaceae; genus Arthrobacter; species Arthrobacter sp. CG_A4. The sequence goes on from NZ_JAXCID010000020.1 coordinate 39,972, forward strand.
CTTGCCTGCCCGGGTCTCGGCGAGGACCCGGGTGAATTCCTGTGACAGCTCTCCCCTGGCACTGCGGCATACCCGGTCCAGGGCTCCGGTGGCGCTCTCCCCGGCGCTGACGGCAAGGGCCATCAGTTCTGCGATGCTGGGGAACTCCGCCATCATGCGGGACTCGCGCTTCCGGATCAGCGCGCCCAGCAGATAATCCCGCAACAGGAAGCCGCCGGCGGCGCCGCCGAGGACCACCACAACAGCAACAACGGGGCTGAATCGTCCGGCGGCGCCGAAGAGCATCACTGCACCGACGGCCGCCATAAAGCCCCCAACACCCCAGAGAAGCTGCTCAGCCCGGAAGTCCACGGACGACTTGCTGCTCCCGGCCCTGGCCAGGCGGCGGTTCAACGCCGGGGCGCCGAGGTTGATCCTGCCCAGCAACGAGACCGCGTCGCGGACAACGGGACGGAGGATCCGTTCGAGCGGCCCGAACAGTGTGACATTTCGCGGAGCGGCACGCAGCAGCCTGGATTCCAGATTGTGGGACTTGAGCTGCGGCCCGATGCGCTCAGTGAAGGTGGTGGGCCGCATGAACGGCAGCCTCACCAGCAGCAGCCAGAGTCCGCCGCCGAGAACCACGCCGCAGACCGCGGCGCTCGCCATCAGCCCGGTCATCGGAGCACCCGCTCGTCTTCCGGGAGCGCCCCGATGCGCAGCATGATGGCGTACGAGACGAGGGAGACAGCGAGACCCCCGAGCAGGACGCCGGTCCCGACCGGAGTGTTGTACGCGGCCACAGCTTCGGGCCGGCTCGCGAGCAGCACCAGGACGATCCATGGTGCAGCCACCGCGAGCCGGGCGGCGTTGACCGTCCACGACTGCCTGGCCTCGAGCTCACTCCGGGTCCGGGCGCTGTCCCGCAGGAATTCCGCCAGGGTGCCCAGCAACCGGCCGAGGTCCGATCCGCCCACCTCACGCGTCAGGCGGAGCGCCTCGATGATCCTGTCGGCCACGGGATCAGCCAGCCGCTCTTTGAGCCTGTTCAGGCAGGGATCGAACTGGCCACCAGATCGGTAGTCGGAGCCGAAGTCGCGGAATACGTGGCGGAGCTCCGCCGGGCCCTTGTCCCCCAACTGGATCAGGGCTTCCGGCAGCGACAGGCCCGCCCTGATGGCGGAGCGAAGGTGATCGACGACGTCGGGCCAGAGCAGGCGCAGGACGGCGGTGCGCTTTCGGGCGCGCCACTTTACTATTGCCATCGGCAGCCAGCCACCAAATAGCCCAAAACACCCCGCGATCGGCCATGACCGGGTCACGGCGAAGAACACGACGGTGGTGAATGCCCCCACGCCGAGGCAGCTGGCCAGCAGGCCGGGGCCGCTGACCTTTTCTATCCCGGCCCGCCGCAGCAGGTCTTCCAGCCTGCTCGTTCTGGGGGTGGGTTTCACCGGCTTGGGTTGTTCCCAGGCCGACCACCAGATCAGCAGGAGTCCGGCACCGCCCAGCATGCCAAGGAGCGGCGCCATCAGCGCTGCTCCAGCAGTGCGGCAACGTCGTAGCCCGAGCACGCAAATTTCTCGGCCGCAGGCATGGAGTTGACTCTAGGCTCCAGCTGGCCGTCAGCCAGGGCAAAGACCATGGAGGATTCGATGATGCCGTTCTCCACCCTGCGGCCCAGAGCCAGGATCTCGGTCACCTGCCTGCGTCCGTTGGCGTGCCGGCTGCAGTGGACCACGAGGTCGATGCAGGAGGCGACCGTGGGGACCACGAACGCGCTGGAGATGTTCTCGCCGGCCAGCAGGGGCAGCGTGCAGATCTTGGTTACCGCGTCGTGGGCCGAGTTCGCGTGGACGCTGCACATCCCTGGCAGCCCGGAATTTAGAGCGATGAGCATGTCCAGGCTTTCGGCTTCCCGGACTTCGCCTACCACCAGCCGGTCGGGCCTCATCCGCAGCGCTTCCTTGACTAGCCTGCGCAAAGGAATCTCGCCTTCGCCTTCGAGATTCGGCTGCCGGCATTGCAGTCCGACGACGTCGCGCAGCGGGAACTTAAGCTCGAAGATCTCCTCGACCGTGATGACGCGCTCCCGCGTGCCGATGCTGGCGGCGAGGCAGTTCAGCATGGTGGTCTTCCCTGCCTGCGTCGCCCCGGATACGAGGATGTTCAGGCCGCTGGCCACGGCCGCCCCGAGGAACCGCGCAGCGTGCGGGGTCAGTGTGCCGAGCTCCACGAGGTGCTCCAGCCGGCTGGCCTTGACCACGAATTTGCGGATGTTGATGGCCCAGTACTTTCTGGTGACGTCCGGGATGACGACATGGAGGCGGGAACCGTCGGGCAGTGCTGCATCAACGAAGGGTGACGACATGTCGAGGCGGCGCCCGGAGCTCTTGAGCATCCGCTCCACGAGGTCCTTGACGTGTTGCTCGGTGAGCGATACCGAGGTGAGCTCCGATTCGCCGTTGCGCGCCACATAGATCTCGTTCGGTGCGTTGAGCCAGATCTCCTCGATGGCGGGGTCGTCCAGCAGCGGCTGCAGGGCCCCGAACCCGGCCACGGCATCGAAGACAAATCTCCGGGCGGTCTCCAGCGGTCCGATGGGAGGGAGGGGCGCCAACAAGGCGCGTTCGTCATAGTCTGTGACTGCCGCCTCGACGAGGCGCCGCACCTCGCCGGCCTGCCGGAGCGGGTCCAGGCCGCGTCGCCGGATCAGCTCGCGGACCTCGTCCTCGACAATGCGCACAGCCTCCACAATGGCCCCCAATATGACTGCCGCCCTGTCCCCCGAGCGGTGCAATTGGGTTAAAGCTATGGGTGACGACCCGGCCAGACAAGGGCCTGTTCGGTTGTATGTGGAAAACTTTCCGCATTTTCGCCCCAATTTTCACACAGGTAACACTGGAAGCTCTGTCTTCACCCTTTCGCCCCGTATATGGTTGGCGCGACAAGTCAGACATTCTCGAGTCCCGGACAGCCTTGCATGGCTCGGTCCCGGGCGCGGGATCACCATGACACTGCCATGAGCGTGTTGTTCCGGAGCGGAAAATGAAGCGGACCCTACTTCCCCCCAATAGCCACCGCGCTAGTCGAGTTGGGGCCGTGCTCCTTGCCGTCTCCCTCATTGCCGGGCCTGGCCTGGCGGCGCCGGCCGTCGCCGTCGCACCGACACCGAGGGCTACGGCGACGCCGGCGCCGGATCCCACCACCGCACCGTCCTCGTCGCCGGCCCCGACCGCCGCCCAAGCAACGCCGGCACCCGCCGCGATGAACCCTTCCGCGTCCTCGACCGCGGGACCTCCGCCGGCACCAGCGACGGCGGCCCCGCTGGATCCCACTTCCGCAGCCGGCAAGGCCGCAATGGCCGCCGCCATCGGAACCGGCGGCGCCGAGATGGGCCAGCGGTCCGGCCGCGTGTCACGCGGCTCTGCAGCGATTTCGTCCGAAAGTATGGCTCTGCCCACCGAGGGCACCTGGACTCCAACCTTCGGGATCCAGGGGCTGGACGTCAGCGGGCATCAACCCAACGTGAACTGGCAACAACAATGGGACATGGGCTCGCGGTTTGCCTATGTCAAAGCCAGCGAAGGCAACTACTACACGAACGAGGTATTCGGGTCCCAGTATCAGGGTTCCCGAAGCGTCGGCATGATCCGGGGGGCCTACCACTTCGCAATTCCAAATTGGTCTTCGGGTGCGGACCAAGCCCGGTATTTCGTGCAGAACGGCGGCGGCTGGAGCGCTGACGGATCCACTCTTACGCCAGTCCTTGATTTTGAGTTCAATCCCTACGCGGGCAGAACCATCAGCGGATTCTATTTCGGTAACACGTGTTACGACATGTCACCTGGTCAGCTGACATCGTGGGTGCGTGACTTCGGCAACACCATGATGGCTCTGACCGGGCGCCTGCCGGTCATTTACACCAACACGTCCTGGTGGAACCAGTGCCTTGGGAACCCGGCCGGATTCGGTGACTACCCGCTGTGGGTTGCGGCCTACCCGGGTTCGCCCACAAACAACGCCGGGCCGGTTCCGTCCGCGAGCTGGAGCTCCTACAGCATCTGGCAGTACAGCAGTACGGGACCGTTCGCCGGTGACTCAAATGTTTGGAATGGCGATTACGCCAGCCTCCAGCGGTTCGCCACCGGCGCTCCACCGCCCGTGCCCACCGATCAGACGCGCAAGCTCGTAGCACCTGGTGACTTCGACGGAGACGGTCACGCCGACCAAATCCAGCGCAGATCCGATGGTGAGCTTTGGTTTTACCCCGGCAGCGGCGTCGGACAGTATCTGGCGGGCCGACGCATCGGTTCCGGTTGGGGCATCTATGATCGGCTCGTCGGAGTGGGTGACTACAACTCCGATGGAAAGAACGACGTCGTTGCGAGGAAACTGGACGGATCCCTCTGGTTTTATGCGGGCACCGGAAGGGTGTCGGCTTCCGATGAGGGCTACCGCCCGGTCGTCAGGATCGGCGCGTTCGGCTGGGACGCCTTCGACAGTCTCCTCGGCGTCCGGGATTTCGACGGCGACGGCAAGGTCGATCTGGCGGCCCGCACACCGGATGGCAGCCTGTACCTCTACTCGGGGACCGGCGCTGGCCAGACTGGAACCGCACGCAAAATCGACTACGGCTGGCAGATCTTTGACCGACTCATCGCCGTTCAGGACTTCGACGGGGACGGCACGAACGATCTCGCCGGCCGGCGAAGCGACGGAACGCTGTGGCTCTACTCCAACACCGGCCGCGCGGTACTGGTCAATGGCCGCCAGATCGGTGCGGGATGGGGCATCTACGAGGACATCCTCGGGACTGGGGACAGCAACGGAGACCGGATGGCGGACTTCGTGGCAAGCACACCCGCCGGGGCCGTCTATTTCTACGCAGGAACCGCGATGAAGGACCAGGGCTACCAAGGAGCGCGAAAAATCGGGGAGTACGGCTGGGGTGCCTTCAACGCCCTCGTGGCAATCCAAGACTTCAACGGTGATGGAAAAGGCGATCTCCTGGCCCGGAAACCCGACGGAACCCTGTGGTTCTATCCCGGCAACGGGTCAGGAGCCTATGGAAACCCGAAAAAGATCGGCGACTACGGCTGGGATGCCTTTGATTCCTTCGCCGGCGCAGGCGACTTCAATGGCGACGGCAAGAGCGATCTCCTGGCCCGGAAATCGGACGGAACCCTGTGGTTGTACCCCGGAACCGGGCGTGTAGATGCGGCAAGTAACGGGTATGCGGGTGCCAAAAAAATTGGCGCGTTTGGCTGGGAGGCTTTCGACACGATCACAGGGGTCGGGGATCTGAACGGCGATGGCAAGAACGACCTTCTGGCCAAGCACTCCAACGGCTCCTTGTGGCTCTACAAGGGGACGGGAAAAGTCGATGCGGCAAACAACAGCTTCCAGGATGCTGTGAAGGTCGGAGAGTACGGCTGGGAGGCTTTCGATCAGCTCCTTGGGGCCGGTGACGTCAACGCCGACGGCAGGAACGATCTTCTTGCACGCAAGCCCGACGGCACACTCTGGCTCTACCCCGGAAACGGCAGTGGCAAGCCCGGATCAGCGATTCGGATCGGAACTGGCTGGAATGTCTATGACAAGCTTCTCAACGGCTGGAACCTCAACAGCGACGGCCACCCGGATCTTGTCGCACGGCGGCCGGACGGCTCCCTCTGGGCGTACTCCGGAACCGGCATGAAGCCCAATGAAGGTTATCTGGCCCGCTCTCTCGCAATGGTTCTCTGAGCAGCCGTTACCTCGGGGCACCGGAACGCGGTGACCAGAGGCTGAGCGGAAGTGCCGCCCGGACTGACTTAGACTACATAGAGTTATGACCTGAGGCAGACCCGTGAGCAGCAGGTCCGTTGCCCGCCATCCCCTGAGGAGCCCGCACCTTGAAGCACGCCATCACGCGGCCCGCCGCCCTTGGCATCGAGTCCGTTCCGGCGATAGATCCAGCCGCTCGTTCTGTCCCTCGCGTAGTGCCTTCCTCCAGCGATCGGGAACGCCTCGCACCCCTAGGACTGGGCAAGCCATGACACCAACGAACGGGACGGCGGCAAAGAAGCTCCGGCGGCTTTTGGTAAAAGTTCTTGGTCACAGCGCCGTCCGTTACCTGATCGTGGGCGGCCTCTCTTTCGCCATTGATTTTGGCCTGCTCGTTCTTTTTCGCGAGGTGGCCCGCTGGGAAGTGGGACTGGCCAGTGCCACCGCCTTCCTCTCCAGCCTCGTTTTCAACTTTCTGGTGCAGCGAAGTTTCTCCTTCGAATCCACGCATCGGACACATGTCAGCATGATCCGCTACGGAATGCTGGTGGTGGCCAACACCGCGGCCACAGTGCTCATTGTGCAATGGCTGACGCCAACTGTCCTGGGCTATATGGGGGGCAAGGTCATCTCCACAGCTGCCATGATGGTTTGGAACTACTTCCTTTTCAAGCACTGGGTGTTTGGGAAGAGAGTGACCCATCACGGCACCCAGGAACACAAGCACCTGCAGGCTGACGACGTCGAGTCGACGTCGGCCGGCGAACCGAAAAGTACGCGGCCGGAGTCGGCCCAGGAACCACGGCACAACGAGTAACTCCCGGATTGAAATCCAGTCCGGGAGTTACTCAGTTCTAAAGACGCGGCGCTATACGGCGCTTCGCAGGTACTCCGCGAGCCGCCGCGAGGCGTCGGCAGGGGCAAATCCTGTCGCCTTAATCTTCTCCAGCTCCAGGACACTGTTGAGCGGCCGTGGCGCCGCTGATTTCCCCCGGAAGTAGTCTTCGGTGGAGACCCCCGTGACGTCCTCCCGCGCAGCGCCCACCAGCTCAAAGACCTCTGCTGCGACGTCGGCCCACGACTGGGGCTTGCCGTCGTTGGTCACGTTGTAAATGCCGAAAGGAGCCTTGACCTGTAGGAGGTGCTTGATGCCCGCGGCAAGGTCCCCGGCGAAGGTCAACCGGCCGATCTGGTCATCGACCACCGCCGGGGTGACCCCCTTCGCCGCCAGTGACGCCATAGTGCGGACAAAGTTCCCGCCGTCACCGATAACCCAGCTCGTACGGACGATGTAGTGGCGCGGCACCGCGCCGACGGCGGCGTCCCCCGCGGCCTTCGTCTGGCCGTAGACGCCCAGGGGCGCCGCCCCCTCGTCCTCACTGTGGCTCTTCATGGAACCGTCGAAGACGTAGTCACTCGAGACGTGCACAAGCACGAGCCCGTAGCGCGCGGAAATCCTTGACAGTTCGGCCACGGCAGCCACATTGAGGGCCCACGCGGTGCGGCGTCCCACCTCCGTTTCCGCTTCGTCAACCGCTGTGTAGGCCGCCGCGTTAATGATGGTGGAGTACCGCCGCCAGTTCCGGCTCGTGAACGAAGCAGGATCGGCCACGTCGAATTCGCTGCGGTCGGCGAACTCCACGCTGGTATCGCCGGCGTACGCAGCCCGCAGTGCTTTGCCCAACTGTCCCCCGGCCCCCAGCACCAGTGTGCGCCTCGGTGTCATCGGAACGACGTCCTTTAACCTCGGGTGCGCCTTGTCCTTGTCGGACAACTCTGCCCGGTCCAGGGGAACGGGCCAGGGAATGCTGACGCTTTCGTCAGCGAGGTTGAGGAAGGTGTATTCCGCATCCGCGGACCAGTGATCATTGACCAGATAAACGTAAGACGTGTCGTCTTCGAGGGTTTGGTATGAGTTGGCGACTCCCCGCGGAATGAAAATCGCCTTGCCCGCGTCCAGTTCGGCAGTGAAGACGGCGCCGAAGGTCGGGCCCTCCCGCAAGTCCACCCATGCACCGAAGATGCGCCCGCAGGCCACCGAGACGAATTTGTCCCAGGGCTCGGCATGGATACCGCGGGTGGTCCCCGCCTTGTCGTTGAACGAGATATTGTTCTGGACCGGCCCGAAATCGGGGAGTCCGGCGGCCAGCATTCTTTCGCGCTGCCAGTTCTCCTTGAACCAGCCGCGGTTGTCCCCGTGGATCGGAAGGTCAAAGAGGAGAACCCCCGGGATTGGGGTCTCCGTTACAGAGAGCTTCTTATGAAACTCCATCCCTACTGGCCCTGCTCCTTGTACTTGGCTTCGGTCGCAGCTTTCTGCGGCCGCCACCAGTCGCCGTTGTCCAGGTACCAGGCGATGGTGTCTTCGATGCCGGCATCGAAGTTCGAGAACTGCGGTTCCCATCCCAGTTCGGTTCGGAGCTTGCTGGAGTCGATCGCGTACCGCAGGTCGTGCCCGGGCCGGTCCACCACGTGATCGTAGGCGTCCATGGGCTGGCCCATATGCTGCAGGATGAGTTCGACAACCTCTTTGTTGTTCTTCTCACCATCAGCGCCGATCAGGTACGTTTCGCCGATCAGGCCCCTGTCGATGATCGCAAGCACGGCGGCGGAATGGTCACTGGCATGGATCCAGTCGCGGACGTTCTCGCCCTTTCCGTACAGCTTAGGGCGGATCCCGTCGATCACGTTGGTTATCTGGCGCGGGATGAACTTCTCCACGTGCTGGTAGGGCCCGTAGTTGTTCGAGCAGTTGCTGATCGTCGCCTGCAGTCCGAAGGACCGCACCCAGGCCCTGACCAGCAGGTCCGACCCGGCCTTTGTCGACGAGTACGGGCTTGAGGGGTTGTACGGGGTGTCCTCCGTGAAGCGCTCCGGATCGTCCAGCTCGAGGTCTCCGTAGACCTCATCGGTGGAAATGTGATGGAACCGCGTCCCGTGCTTCCGGGCCGCCTCGATCAGCGTGTAGGTACCGATGATGTTCGTGTCCAAAAACGGACGCGGATCCTGCAGCGAATTATCGTTATGCGACTCCGCGGCGTAATGCACCACCACATCCGCCGCGGCCACGAGCCCGTCCACCAGGGACGCATCGCAGATGTCCCCCCGCACAAACCGGAAGCGCTCCGCCGGGAGGCCTTTGAGTGACTCCAAGTTCCCGGCGTAGGTGAGCTTGTCCAGCACCGTGACGTGATCGCCGGTGTTCTCGAGAACATAGTGGACAAAGTTGGAACCGATGAAGCCGGCGCCGCCGGTTACTAGTAGTCGCTGCATAGTCTCAAAGGTTACCGGATTTGGCCGATGCACAAGGTAGCAGGAAAGATGGCCTCCATGCGCGGAATCATTTTGGCCGGCGGAACCGGCTCAAGGCTCCATCCGATTACCCTTGGTATCAGCAAGCAGCTGATGCCGGTGTATGACAAGCCAATGATCTACTACCCGCTCTCCACCCTGATCCTGGCCGGCATCCGGGACATCCTGATCATCACTACCCCTCACGACGCCGAGCAGTTCCAGCGTCTTCTGGGGGATGGCTCGCAGTTCGGTGTCAGCATCACTTACAAGCAGCAACCTTCCCCCGATGGACTGGCCCAGGCGTTCGTCCTGGGTGCTGAGCACATTGGCAATGAGACCGTTGCACTGGTTCTCGGCGACAATATTTTCTACGGTCCGGGGATGGGCACCCAGCTGCGGCGTTTCGAGAACATTCAGGGCGGTGCCGTCTTCGGATATTGGGTGTCCGACCCGAAGTCATATGGTGTCGTCGAGTTCGATGCGAGCGGCAGAGCCATCTCACTCGAGGAAAAGCCCGCCAAACCTAAGAGCCACTACGCCGTGCCGGGCCTCTACTTCTACGACAACGACGTCGTCGACATCGCCTGGAACCTCAAACCCTCAGCGCGCGGCGAGCTGGAGATCACGGACGTCAACCGGACCTACCTCGAACGCGAGAAGCTCCACGTTGAGATCCTTCCCCGCGGCACTGCATGGCTCGACACCGGGACGTTCAATGACCTGAATGATGCGTCTAATTTTGTTCGGACAACAGAAAACCGTCAGGGGCTGAAGATCGGCGCCCCCGAGGAGATCGCGTGGCGGCTGGGCTTCCTCAGCGACAATGAGCTACGTGAACGTGCAGAACATCTGGTAAAGAGCGGCTACGGCAGCTATCTCCTCGGGCTCCTGGAAGACGGTCGTTGATCCAGCCGACGGTGCGTCGTCGACAGGACGCTGACAACACGGGACATGAGCGTCCGACCGGTCGGGGCAAATGTCCGGCGGACGTCGACGGCTCTGGTGGGGCTTCTTGGTGATGACGGCCCTATACACCGCGTGGACCTTCGCCAGCCCCCCTGATGCGTGTGCCCGACGAACCCGCTCACGTCATCAAGCCGCGGCCGTGGTTCGTGGCGAGCTGACGGGCCGTGAAATGCCGGGCGGCGGCGCTTTCCATCTCGCCCTGATGAAGGCGACCACGCCTTCCTGCGTCCCTCCGTTCAGTGGTGACCGAGCGCTCTCTTGGCGGCGCAAACCTTCACCAGCAACTACAATCTGGTCTACTGTGCGGTAGTCGGGCTGCCGTCGACTGTGAACAACGGCCCAGTCGCTGTCTACGGGATGCGGCTCGTCAGCGCCTGATAGGTTAATTCTTCCTGGCGTCTGCCTTCCGGAGCTCTCGCTGCTGCGGCACCGGAAGTGGGCCGTGACCGCGACAGCTGCGGCGATGACGCTGGTTCTGTTCCTCAACGGGGCCGTAAACCCGAACTCCCTGGAGTACGCCACGTCGGCCGCACTACTGGCTAATCTGGTACTGCTGCTGGAGCGCTCAGCTGACCCACGAGCGTACCGGCGCTACGTCCCCCTCATCACGGCAGCGGCCTGCGTGCTTGCCAACACCGAGGGCCTGTCCCTGCCCTGGCTGGCTCTCATGGCCGTCACGGCCTGCATTCTGGGCACCTGGCCACAGATCAAGACGCTAAGCCGCAACGCCTGGGTGTGGGCCGGAACCGCTACGATCGGGGTGTCCTGCGCCTTCGCGCTTTACTGGATCACTCAGCATGACAGCCTCTCCGGCAACCCATTCGAAGCGGCAGGCTCCTCCCCCCTGACGGGGGCGGAAGTCATGCTGGATAGAACCTTCGACTACGCCACCGGATACGTTGGGCATTTTGGCTGGTTGGACGCACCGGCACCAATGGGCGCATATGTGTTCTGGCTGGGACTCGCCTCCGCACTCGCGATGGCTGCCGTCGTCCTGGCCCGGGGCCGTGGCCGGGCCGCATCGATTTTCCTGCTCGCCGCCCTGCTGCTGCTCCCGCCGCTGCTCCAAGCCGAGGCCGTGGAGACGATGGGCATCGTCTGGCAGGGCCGGTATATCCTCGCGGTGTTCGTTCCGATGCTGATGGTGTGCGGCTTGGCGCTGGACCGTGCGGATCCGCGTGGATTCTCGCCGCAGGCCGCGCCCGTCCTGAACGCTACCGTCGTACTCGCTGTCGTATTCCACCTCTGGACCTTTATGCAGACGCTGCCGCGCTATGTGACGGGACTGACGGTGGACCGCCGCTGGATCGAGATGATCACCGACCCTGCCTGGCAGCCGCCCGGCGGCACGGTGCTGTGCGTTGCCGGATTCACCGGCGCGCTGGCCCTTGCATTGTGGCTGCTCCGCGCAGGAGTCCGTACGGAGCGCCGGCACGCGCTGGACGGAGCCCGCAGCTAGCCAGCCGGTTGGTAGGACTCCCCGGTGGCGATCCTCCGACGGGTGGTTGCAAGAAGTGTTGCGCTAATCCAGGCACCACGCCGCAGCGTTTGCCGGGAAGTGAACCCGGGCCAGGCTTTTTCTCATGGACGTGAACTTCCGTGCAGCAGATACCTCATCGCCCCTCGCCACGGAAATGGTCCGCGGGCATGGCGATCAGAGAGTGCGCCATCCCCGGTGCTGTCAGCACACCGGGTCTCCGGCGATCAGGCTCCTTGCGCGCTGACCTCAGCGGACGGCGTAGACGAAGGCCGGTTTTCCCGTCCACTGAAGTTCAGAGTCCAATGTCAAACACGCTGCTTCCAAGGGCTGCGAGGAGACGATCTTGTCAAGGTTCGGCCAGACGCCTTTGAGCTCGCAGGGATCTATGCCCACGCCGACAGCGTCGAATTCGTTGGTCCACCAGGACTTCGGCTGTCCGGGTGCCCAGGAGAAGAAGATATAGCCGCCGCCGCGGTTCCACTTATTGGAGAAGGCCGATTCGGGGTCCAGCTTCCGCCACTCCTCGGCGTCGGGACCGGACCGCTGGAGTCCGGAGAGCGAGGGAATACCGTTGGCCATCAACAGGGAGTTCAGTGCCCCCGAGTCGGCTGCCCAGACCTTGCCTTCTGCCCGCACAGCCGGTGACTGCGCCGCCACGGCCTTGGCGGTGTCAGAAGCCCGCAGGTCGCCCAGGCCGGCAAGCACCGGGTTCGCCCGGGCGACGGGGAGCGACGCCAGGACGATGCAGAGCGCCAAGGGCCACAGCCGCTTGGGATACTTCGTTACGGCAGCAACGGCCAAGCCAACCGCGGCCGCCACCAAAACAACCAGTCCGGTTGAAATCGACGGCAAATCCGACGCTTTCAGCAACGACGCCGCGTAGCCCGTGGCCAGACCACACGCCGCACCGGCCAACAGCGGGATGCGCCAAGAGGCGGGTGGAGACCAACGGCTCAGCAGGAGGCTGACGAGGACCACCGCGAGCACGCCCACCACTTGGGACGCCCGCGGTGCGGTGATGAGGTTGAGCAACGGCAACTTCTGGCTCGTGGGGCCGAGGTCCAGGCTGATCCAAACAATCCATAGCGCCGACCACGTTCCAAACGTCCATTCCGCGATATTGTCCCGGAACGTCAGCCGCCACTGGGCGGCGAGGAGGATGATAAGGATCCACACGAAGAACACCGTGAACGAGGACGACAGTTCACTCGCATTGATGCCCACGGGTTCACTGAACTGCAGCGGTCCGAGCGCCGGCGCCCCGAGAATGCGTCCGAGGGGCTGCGGATCCGCCTCAGACCGCCGCATTCCCGGATAGACCGTGTTGAGCAGGGCTTGGAGGCCTTCCCTGTTCTCCAGCAGCGTCCCGACGCCAAAGACCACAGCGGTGCCCCCGGTAATGAGGATGGACTTCAGCCGGGGCACCCAGCCGCCGCCGCGAAGGAGGATCCACAACGTGGAGGCGATCAGGACCGGGAGGCCCAGCAGCAAGGACCAGGGTGCGTAGAACGTGGGCAGGCCCGCGATCAGGATGCCTCCAAGGACCGCCATGGCTGCCGGGGCGAGGCGCTGTCTATTTTGGAAGCGCTGGAAGGCGGCGATCATAAGCACGCAGCCGCCTAGCGTGTAGGCGATCAGCGCTACCGGCATCATGGACCACCACGCGCTCGACGGCGACAGCACGATCAAAATGGCTGCAAACCAGCCGTAACGGCGCGAGCGTCCCAGCTGGGCGAACCAGGTCGGCATGGCGAGTAGCAGGATCAGCGACGGAAGCCACCAGTGCGCGGCGAACAGCATATGTTCAGGGATGACCGCGGCAGCGCGGAGCATGGTCGAGTCAAAAAAGACAAATTGCTCGAAGAACCCATCGGTCGGAAACCGGTGGACCAGATCAGCCCGCGCAGCCAGCGGACTGAGGCTCGGGGCACCCTGGGTTGCCAGAATGGAGATGGCGATGGTCGAAAACGCGTAGATCTCATCCGACCGGATCCACCGGGACTCGCCGAACTGCCACCCCAGGGGGTTGGCGGGATCCTGCCGCAGCTCTGAAATGCCGATATTCGACGTCGTGATTCCGAACAACACGAGGGCCACGAAGACCAGCACCGTAATCAGGCGCGCCAGACGGTCATTCACACAAACCCAACGTTGGACTCTGCGGCCCGCATCGGCAACAGGCGTGGGAAGTCGCATTTTCAACTAAGTTCCTCCAAGCGCTCCACACCACGGCGCGCACGTCCACTCGGACGTGGTGCTGGGAGGCTAATAATCAGATCAGTCTTTGAGATCAATCAGTGGGCTGCTGGGACTGCCATTCTTCCACAGCGGACGGCGTCGCAGGCGCTTGCCGGTCCGCTTCGCCTGCCGTCGAAGACAAGGCCTCAACCTTCCGCTCCAACTCCTCCAGCCGTGCGCGCCCAATAGCAGCTTCCTCGGACAGCGTGCGCGCCTCTTCCTCAAGAACGGACACTTCCCAGGACAGATGCAGCGCGACGCCGGTCAGGAAGATAATGCCCATGGCAAAGAGGAGATTGGACGGGACCTGCACCCCGGTCAGGGATGTGACTCCCCGAAGCATGCCCGGGATTGCCGTAAGCACAAGGCTCGCGATGCCGACGAGCAGCCACAGAAACGCGTACTTTTCCCGAAGGCCCTTGCCGCGCAGCAGGTAGACAACGCTGCCCAGGACAAGCATCGAGAAGATGAGGGCGGCAATGCTTTCCACGGTCAGATATCGCTTTCGTGAGACGTGCGGGCTTTGCCCCGGGTCATGGCAAACAAGAGTGCCAGTAGCGACCGGACCAAATAGATCGCCGATTTCGCCGGGTTGTGGCTGGGTTGCCCGCCCTGGCGGGGCCGCATCACAACTCCGGTCTGGGAGACTACGCACCCGGACCGGATCGCCACTACGAGCGAGTCGATGGTGTCGCCCAGATACTCGGCAGGATAGTGCTTCAGGTACTGGGAAATGGCGCGGGGATTACCGGCGCGGAACCCCGACGTGACATCCGTGAGCTCTGTACCAGCAATGCGGGAAATCACGGCCGCCAGCAAACGCATTGCCCATTTCCTGGGGCCGGTGACGGTATATTGTCCCTTGTCAGCGAACCGTGCGCCGATCGAAATGTCCGAGTGTTCAAGGCCTGCGACCACCGACGGAATGTCCTTGGGATCGTGCTGCCCGTCCGCGTCCACCTGGACGACGGCGTCGTAGCCCGTCCGGTGCGCGTACTTAAAACCCGCCCGCATGGCACCGCCAACACCGAGATTGAAGGGCAGCCGAAGGACATGCGCCCCGGCGGCCTCGGCAAGTTCCGGGGTTCCGTCTTCCGAACCATCGTCGACGACGAGAACGTCGTAGTCCCGTCCGAGGTCAATGACCTCCCGGACGGTGTTGCCAATACACGCCCGCTCGTTCCACGCCGGCATGATCACCAAGACCTTGGTCGCGGCTGGAAAACGCACTTTGCTCCCGACTTCCGTCATGTCCTTACTTCGTCCCCTCGTGAACTGTTTCCGGCTGGCCCAACAGGTTCCGGCGCGGACGCCGCACGGTCGCCCGCCTCCAGCCAAGCATTCCTACACTGACACACCCCAGATGGGAATGCCGATCCGCCACCCGGGCGGCTCGAAGCTGACAGCGATGACCCTGCCTTGAGCAGGTGAACGGATCCGCAGGACGAGCAGGTGTTCTCCGACAGGCCGCTCTATAAATTCTGGCCGCATCTTTGTACAAATCTTTGTCGAAATCCAGGCTCACGAAGTCGTCGTTCCAGATCGCAGTCGGACCGCGAGGAGTGCTCGACGCGGACGATGGCGAAGGCTGCAAGTCGGGATCCGTTCAGTTTGGGCTGGCGTCCACGGCAGGACGGCGCGAGGGACAGGTACATATTACCCGAATGGACTTTCCCGGACTCCCATCATTGCCGTGGCGGGGCGCCGACCGGCCCCGCTGGAAGGCGCCATCGACTACGGTGTTGGCTGGAGCCGGTAGAATATCCTGATATGACATCTGCTCAACCAGAGACCAACTCGACGCCCCATCGCATATCCGTGGTCATCCCCGTATACCAAGGCGAGAAGACTCTGGTCGGTGTGGTCAACGAGCTCCTGCCCTACCGGCAGGTGTCGACAACCAAAGGCGGCCACGATTACGTTTTCTCAGAAGTTCTTCTGGTATTCGATCATGGACCCGACAACTCCGCCGCTGTCATCCGATCCCTCACAACTTCCATTGACATTGTCCGGGGCGTCTGGCTGAGCCGGAACTTCGGGCAGCACGCCGCAACCCTGGCGGGCATGGCCTCCGCGGGCGGCGACTGGGTCGTCACCATAGATGAGGACGGACAGCACGATCCCGCTGCCATTGGGGATCTGCTCGATACGGCAATGGCCGAGAACGCCTCAGTCACGTACGCGATGCCCAGCAATCCCGCTCCGCATGGTTTTCTCCGGAACATGGCGTCAAAAAGCGCCAAGCGAACGGTTCGCTTCATGCTGTCCAGCGACGATGCTACGAGTTACCAGAGCTTCCGGCTGGTGACAGGCGAAGTGGCACGCTCGGTGGCCGCCTATGCAGGTCACGGTGTCTATCTCGACGTAGCCATGGGTTGGATTGCCGATAAGACGGCGACCTGCCCCGTGATGCTGCGCGAGGAAGGTGACCGGCGCTCCGGCTACCGTCTACGCTCGTTGCTCTCGCATTTTTGGCGCATGGTCATCTCCAGCGGGACGCGTGGCCTTCGCATGGTCAGCCTCATCGGCGCTGTCTTTGCGCTGGCGGGAATCGGACTCGCTATTTACTTCGTGATCGCATACCTGTCCGGACATGGAGCCGGACAACAGGGCTGGACGTCGACCATGGTGGTCCTTCTCGTCAGTTCCGGGGCCATCTTGTTTGCATTGGGGGTCATAGCCGAGTACGTGGGCGTCAATGTCAATATGGCCATGGGCAAACCCGCGTACCTGATTGTGAGCGACCCGGCGCTCGGCCCTCTCGGCAAGACCGCGCAGGCCACTTTGCCCGCCGGCCAGGTGGCTGATGCAGGCTAGGCCTACTTGGGTGATCGGCGCCGGAGGCCTCCTCGGCAAAGCCGTCGTCAAAGAATTACAGTCCCGCGGCGCCCCCGTCCTGACCAGCAGGATCCCTTGGGGCGACCCGGAGTCCGCGCGCAGAGCGTTCGGGGATGGCGCCGAAGCGCTTCGTGACGCCGCGGCTGCAGGGCCATGGACGATCGCCTGGTGCGCAGGAGCAGGCGTCACCGGAACCTCACCGGATGCGCTCGAAGCAGAACTTTCGTTGTTCGCTCAAGCGCTTGATGTGTTTGAAGAAACGCTCTGCGCCGCGGGAGGGAGGAACGGGGCGATGTTCCTGGCGTCGTCCGCCGGCGGAGTGTACGCCGGGTCCAGCGCACCCCCGTTCACCGAACACAGCCCCGTGCAGCCGCTGGCTCCCTACGGCTTCGCCAAACTCCGGGCAGAAGCGACAGTCGCCGAGTTCGCGCAGCGCAGCGGAGTCCGCACCCTGGTCGGCCGGGTCAGCAACTTGTATGGACCGGGCCAAAACCTGCGGAAGCCGCAGGGCCTCATCTCGGTCTTCGCCAAGGCACACCTCACGGGTGCACCGGTGTCGGTTTACGTGTCTTTGGACACCTTGCGGGACTATCTGTTCGTAGACGACGCGAGCCGTCTGGTCGCGGACGGACTTGACCGCCTCGTACTCCCGGACGTCCACCCGGGCGAGACTGTCGTGAAGATTCTTGCGTCCCAGCGGGCCGACACTATCGGCAATCTCATCGGCGCTTGCCGAGCAATCTTCAAGCGCCGCCCGCTGATTGTCCTGGGCGCCTCGCCGTTCGCGAAAGCCCAGGCGCACGACCTTCGCCTGAAATCGGTCGTCTGGCCGGAGCTCGACGCGCACCCCGTGACGCCGCTGGCGGTGGGGATCAACAACACGGTGCAAGAGGTCCAGCGCCTGGCCATTTCGGGTCAACTCTGACGGCGTTGCCACGCTTCGGTAGTCTGGAGTGTGTGTTTGCCGGTTATCGGCCTCAAGAGTTTAGAGAATAGGTGGGTCCTATGAAGCAGCCCGAGAACTCCGAGGAGGCTGTCAAGGGTATCCATAGCGGTCCCCGCGGCCCCCTGCTAAAGATCGTCAAGGACGAACGCGTGGCGTTTGTGCTCGTCGGCGGCGCCAACACGGTCTTCAGCACAGGCCTCTTCGTTGCGGTTGCGTGGTTGTATCCGGGTCTTCCCTCTCCGGTGGTCCTGAGCATCGCATTTGTCGTTTCCCTTGTCGCAGTGTTCTTCGTCTATCGAAAGCTCGTGTTCCGCGTCAAAGGTCACTTCTGGCTGGACCTCGGCAGGTTCACCCTTGTCAATCTGACGATGTTCTTCACGAATATGGCGCTGCTGCTGGTGGCCCATGAGGTACTCGGATATCCCCAGATTCCGTCCCAAATCGCCATCACCTGTGTAACGGTCATCATCAACTACTTCGGCCACAAGTATTTTTCCTTCCGCCGAAGTCCTGAACCCGTGTCCCCAAAGAAAGCCACCGAGGAAAGCACAACATGAGCCCTAAAGTCTCGATCGTCATTCCGGCGTACAACAATGTCCAGTACATCGAAGAGACCCTTCAGTCTGTGTTGAATCAGACGTTCGATGACTATGAGGTGGTGATCTCCGACCATTCCTCAATCGACGGCACGGCTGAGGTTATTGCCCGTTTCGCGGACAACCCCAAGGTGCGTGTGCTGACGCCGACGCCGACCGGCGGTGGCGCCCAAGCCAACTGGAACCGCGTCAGCCAAGCGGCCGCCGGAGAATACCTTAAGCTGGTTTGCGGCGATGATCTGATCTCGCCCGACGCGCTGGAGCTCCAGGTCAAGGCTATCGAGGACAACCCGGGGGCCGTCATCGTTTCGTCCCTCCGCGACCTTGTCGACGCCGATGGAAGGCTTTTCCTGAAGGGCCGCGGTCTGCAGGGCGTAGATGGCCCCGTCAGCGGACGCAGAGCCATTCGGGCCACAGTCCTCGCCGGGTCCAACATCTTTGGCGAGCCTGCCTGCTCCCTGTTCAAGCGCGATCTGCTGGCTAAGGAAGGTTGGTGGGACAACTCCCATCCCTATCTCATCGATGAGGCGACTCTGGTGCGCATTTGCCGCCACGGTGACTTCGTTGCGCTCCGCGAAACGCTGGCTTCCTTCAGGATCAGTGCAAGCCAGTGGAGTGTCCGGCTGGCCCGCCAGCAGTCCGACCAGGCGATTGCGTTCCATAGCCAGCTCCGAAAGGACGATCCCTCGCTGCTGAGCTGGCTCGACGTGACGGTGGGAAACGCCAGGGCCATCGCCATGTCGTATGCCCGCCGCCTCGCTTATGTCCGGCTGAGCCGACGCATGGGTCGGCAGCACGCCGTGCAGAGTACGGTCTAAGGAATACCAGCCAACCTCGCCGGCGGCGCGATCCGCCAAAGCACTCCGGGGCCTTTCACCATGAGATAGGCCCCTGGAGTGCTTTTTACCGCAGTACTCTTTTCCGCTGTTCGGAGTCGCCAGTTTGAATGGCTGACTCGCCTGCGCCCACGGGCTCCACATAGGGCCGTCGGCGATACCGCACCAGCTCCGCTATGCTCCACGCGGCGGAGATCCCGAGCGCCAGGATAATGCTGGCCACGACGACCGGCCATCCCGGCGGATCGAAACGCACGGTTACGGTTTTCCCGGCGGAACCGGCAAGGATGTCCACTTCGAGGAGGTACCCACGGAGCGGTGCAGCGACGGCGGCCCCGTCAGCGTCGTATCCCGGCCACGCCAGCCGGCTGAGCACGGCTTTGCCCGGGGCTTCGCCCATCCGGTCCACGCGGATCACAATCTCCTGGTTGCTCTCAGAGACCAGCGACAGGGTTGTTCCCTCCGACGTCCAGACCAGCTGACCGGTGTTTAACTGAGGTTGATCCCGGACCCACACGACCGAGTCGGCGGACCTGCTCGCTTCACGCCAGCCACTCGGAGCGGCACCATTAAAGGCCTTGTTGGACAGGGGGTCTGGATCGCGAAGTATCTGGACCGTGTCGACAGATAGAAGGTCGGCCAGAACCTTGCCCGTGGTGGGGTCCGTCTGGAAGAGCTTTTCGGCAGCCGCTCCGCAGGTCCATCCGTGGCTTGAAATGCACAGATCTTCGGCATACTTCGCGAACATGATCGGCGAATATAAGTTCTGGACTTCGGCGGAATTCAAATACCAGGCATTGGACGCGAGCGTCTCGTTCCAGATCCCGGGGCCGAGCCTCGTGGGATCTCCCACGATGAAAGTGCCACCTTGTGCTCCGGAAAGCTGACGCGAATAACTCTCCGGAGTATCAGGCATCTGGTAGTCGGGCAACGGGGCCGCTTTGAACGCCATGTGCTGTCCCGCCGCTAACACCATGCTCACGAGCAACACCCCACCGGCCAATACGGCCGGACCCTTGAAGCGGGGCCGCAGCCGGGGGAAATAGACAACAAAGAGAAGGCTAGCAATACCGACGCCCGCCAGCAGTCCGAAAAGCGCGGCCAACCGGATGGTCGGAGACTGGCTCCAGGCGAGATAGAGGCCGGAGAGCACGATAGCAGCGGTGATGATCATGCGTCCGCGGCTAAGGACCGGCACCCTGAAACGGGAGACCAACACCGCCAGCACCAGCAGGACAGTCAGGGAGACGTACGGCATGAGCCGGACAGGAAAGCGGAGGGGTCCCAGGTCGCTCGGCGCCAGCGTCAAAGCCAACGCCACCAGCCCCACAACCCAGAGCGCTGTCAGCTCCCGGCCGGCAGCCTTGGCCTTGGAGTAGTCCACGATCGCGAGTACCGGAAGGAACCATGCCACGTACAACAAGGGAACTGTCGCGAAAACGCCCCACCAACCGGTCACTTGCGGCAGGCTGCCCGGCACCCAGGCTGTAAACAATCCGGTCAAATCGGGCGTCAGGAAGCCGCTGTTCACGATTCCGCCCGAGCGTGCCGTCACGGAAGCCGTAAGGACGCCAGGGAGATACACAGCCATCGCGATGAGCCCGCAGACGAGGCCCGCGAGGAGTAACCGGACGGCTCCCCTTCGGCCTGTGTGCAGCCATGCCTCCAGCAGCAGCCCCACGAAGACGATGACCAGCATGAGCGTCCCGTGAACATAGCCAATAGTTATCAGCACATACGCCGGGGCCAGCGCGAGTATGGGATTTGCCCGCTCGAAGGCCATACGGCGCAACCCATACCAGGTGAGGGGCAGAATGCTGAACACCATGAGGCCGGTGACCCAGGAAGCGGCGTCCATGTAGACGGTGAATCCGGTCAGTGTTACCGCTACTCCGGCAATGGCCGACCATTCCGGCGCGGCCTTGTAGCTCCTGGCCAGCAGAAACGTTCCGGCAGCCAGCACGCAAAGACAGGTGATCTTCAGAATCGTTGAAAAGACGACAATGTTCGCCGAACCGCTGGCCAACCAGCCGATGAGGAGAATTAGCGGATTCCAGATCCCCCATTGGCCCTCGGCCGCATAGTTACCGGCCCCCCAAGCACTGTCGCTAAAGAGAGGCCACTCTCCTGCGCTGAGTTTGGTTCCAATTTCGAACCAGATTCCAAAAGCTCCGGCCTGGGTGTCGTCGTAGTGGTAGAACCTATTGTTGGTCACGAGCGGAATCAACGAACCGAGGAACGCAGCAACTACGGTCGCAGCCAGCCATTTGAAATCGTGGGACAAATGCAAACGCTTCACAAACTTTCCCCGGTTTCCGTGTGCCCCGAACGCCGTCTCAGTTCTGCAATGACAGCATGCACGTCCCCGTCCTTGACGACTTCGCCGTGTTCAAGCAGCACGCCCCGTGAACAGATACGTGAAACGAGATCCAAGTCGTGGCTGACGACAACGAGAGTTTTGCCCTTCTTGGCCAGCTCCTTGATTTTGGCGATGCATTTACGTTGGAACGGTTCATCGCCCACTGCCAGAATCTCATCAATGAGGAACACCTCCGGGTCAGTGTGAACTGCCACCGAGAAGGCCAACCTCAGATACATTCCGGACGAATAGAACCTGACCTCGGTGTCGATGAATTGACCGATCTCAGCAAACTCAACGATGGCGTCGAATCGGTCAGTCACTTGTTGCTCGGTCATGCCGAGGATGGCTCCGTTGAGGAAGACATTGTCCCGCCCGGAGAGATCCGGGTGAAATCCAGCTCCAACTTCAATGAGCCCGGCCACACGCCCCCGTGTGAGCACAGAGCCGGAATCTGGCAACATGACCCCTGAAATGTGCTTCAGGAGCGTCGACTTGCCCGAACCGTTCAGACCTAGGAGTGCAACCGATTCCCCGGTTCCCACCGACAGTGAAACGTCTCGCAGCGCATGAAACTTTTCAGACAGGTCTCCCCTGCGACCTTTGGCTAGCCATACGACGGCTTCTTTCAACGATCTGGTATGACGCAGCACAAACTGCTTGCTGACATCCCGAACTTCAATAGCGTTTACCACTCACAACTCCTGGGCGAATCGGCCTTCAAGCCTACGAAATGTTAGTTGACCCAAGGCGAGGACCAAGAGCGATACGACTATCCCCACAGGTAACCACAGGCTGAACAAGTTCGGCGGCATAGGGGCTGACCCGTCGGTGGTCGGTAGCCAGAAGGCGTAGTGGAAAAGCTCAACACCAATGGTGATCGGATTTGCCTGATACACGGAAAAAGCAACATTCCCGACCTTGTCTTGAACCATGGTCCACGAGTACATGACGGGAGAAGCCCACGTTGCCACCATCAGCAGCATGTCAACGATGTTCTCCGAGTCACGGAAGTAGACATTTGCCGCGCCGAAAAGGAGGCCTAGTCCGGTGGCGAGTAAGGCAACGATCGCGAATCCAGCGACGGAAGCTAATATTTGCAATAGATTCGGGCGCCACCCCGCAAACAAACATGCTGTCACGAGCACAACCAACTGCGGAAAGAAGTGAACCGCCGAAACCCATACTGAGGCGACGGGAAACAGTTCACGGGGAAGATAAATCTTTTTGATCAAATTTCCGTTGTGCACTATCGAACGAGCAGCATTGCCCAGGGCCTCGGAGAAAAAATTGATGAGCACAATTCCCGAGAACAGATAGACGGCATAGTTGGGCAGCCCACCCGGATTCCTCGGGCTTTGTTCCAACCCTAGAAAAACGCCAAGTGCGATGTAGAAGACGATGAATTGGACGCCGGGCTTAACATAAGACCACATCAGCCCCAGGACGGAGCCCCTGTAACGGACCTTAAGCTCCTTCCGTACCAACAACTTCAGCAAGAACCCGGACTGGCGGATGTCGCGAATTCCGCCGCCGACCCCGGGGGTCGTAAGTTCGCTAGAGCTGACGCTGCTCACTTGATCTCGTTCTGAGTGTGCTGCTCGAATGTCTGCCTCCACGACTCCATCGAAGTCAATTCGATCATTGCAGCCCTGTACTCGACGCTGAGTTCGCGCCAATTCTTCAGCAGCATGGAATGGAGGCGGGCACTTTCAGCGAGCATCTCTCGAAGCTGCTTTGGGTCCCTCTTGTACCAGGATGCCCCTGTGCCTTCGGCGTTGGAGACGACAGCGCTGTCGTACTGTGCCATCCGCCACCAACGATTGTCTTGATGCGGAACGGTCGCCTGGGGACGCTCCGTTCTGGATCCGCTGACCGGGCTGAGTAACTGTCGGATCACAGTCTTGGCAGCCCACGGTAGAAGTGTGATCGGGGAGGGCTGTGAGATTCCGTGGCCTCGACGGGGCGGCCTGTCCATCTTCGGTGCCGGGAAATCATCCTGATCAGCGCGGAATACCGAATCTGAGTAGCTCGCCATCATCTTACGAATTTCGGGCAACTTGGATGGCAGAAGTTCCCGCAATCCAGCCGGCCCCCTGAGGACGTCTCCCACTGCCCAGTTGCGTCCCCTGACGGTGCCATACTGCATCGAAACCAGGTGCTTCACGTCATGGTAGTGGGATTCACGAACGACTCGTCCGCCGAACTCATAGGGGCTGTGAAGCAGCGCCACGACGACACGGTTGCGCGCGTGAAAGTAAGCCTGCCAGCCGACAAGGTCATCCTTGTCGATCCATGAAACGTGCCACACAGCTGATCCAGGCAACGAAACAGTCGGGAACCCGTGCTTCTTGGCCCGAAGTCCGTATTCGGAGTCATCCCACTTGATGAAGAGGGGAAGCGACAAGCCAATTTCACGAATGACGGCAGTAGGGATGAGACACATCCACCAGCCGTTGTAGTCCACATCGCACCGACGGTGAAGCCAAGACGTTTGGCGAAGGTTTGAGGACAAAAAATCGTGCCCAAGGATCATTTCCTCGCTGGGTAGCGAGGGCTGGAATCGGTAAGGATTAACTACCTCGCCGAAGGTATGCAGAACGGTCCGGTTGTAAAGATCAAACATGTGTCCGCCGACAATCGTAGGCGTTTTGCAGCGGTCGGCGAAAGTGAGCAAGCGAATGATGCTCTCCGGCTCAAGCACGACGTCGTCGTCCATCAGCAGGACATAGTCGCTGCCGTTTTCCACAGCTTCATACATGCCGCGGGCGAATCCGCCGGAGCCGCCAAGATTTGACTGGTTAATGATACGGAGCTTGCCGTGAAGTGCTTCTTGAACTTCTGCAAATCCTTCGCAATCAGACACTTTCTGGGAGCCTTGGTCCACAAGGAGTATCTCCTGGACGTGCTGCAAGGCCTCAGGGTTGTCTGCCATTAGACGCAAGTTGTTCAGGCAGAAGTCGTTTTTGTTCAGTGTCGTTATCTGGAGGGTCACGGAGCCCGGAACTTTATCGGCAGCGGCACCTTGCCATTCCGCCTCAAGCATTACCAGCGGCTCCGTCCCGGCTACGAGATCAAACCAGTACCAGCCACCGTCCCCGAAGGGCGCGAGACTCAGCTCAAAGACGCTATCGGCTTTGCCCTCGACCCTGCGAGTGTCGACGCGCTGGAGAGACCCCCGCGCGTTGGATTTGTAAACAATCACCGAGCCTTGACCCTCGGTCCGGACATGCAATCGAATACTCTCCACCGTCGTCCAGCGACGCCAGTAGCTTGCCGGAAAAGCATTGAAGTAGCTACCAAATGATACCCGCTCGCCGGAACGCACAAACGTCGACCTGCGCGAGAGAAAGTCTTCGACATGGGCTTCCTTCGCGGGGCCGGCAACGCTATTTGTGCCGGGCGTCCTCCCATCACGGTCGCCCACGGTGGGCAGCTGCGTACCGGTTGCGGCACCCATATCCAGATACAGCGGGACCGTGTCCATCTGGCTCTGGCTTGGCAGAATAACCCGCTGAAGGGCAGACCAACTCAGTTTCGTTTCAACTTGAACCTCGCTTGAGACAGTCACGCGTCCACTCCTCCGCTTTCAATCGTGGCGCCACCCTCGAAGTGCGGGCGGATCTTGTTGTCGAACATGGTCAGGGCGGATCCGATGGCCATGTGCATGTCCAGGTATTTGTACGTGCCGAGGCGTCCGCCGAACAAGACGTCCTTCTCGGCCGCCGCCAGGTCGCGGTATTTCAGCAGGCGTTCGCGGTCCGCTGCCGTGTTGATCGGGTAGTAGGGCTCGTCGCCCTCCTCCGCCGCACGGGAGAATTCGCGCATGATGACGGTCTTTTCCGTCTGGTAGCCGCGCTCCGGGTGGAAGTGGCGCGGCTCGATGATGCGTGTGTAGGCAACATCCTCGTCGTTGTAGTTGACCACGGACGTGCCCTGGAAATCGCCGACGTCGAGCACTTCTTTCTCGAAGTCGATGGTGCGCCACGAGAGGTCACCCTCGGAGGAGTCGAAGTAACGGTCGACAGGCCCGGTGTAGATGACCGGGATGTTGCCGACCACCTTGTTCTTGCTGTACTCGTGTGACTCGTCGAAGAAATCGGTGTTGAGCCGGACCTCGATGTTCGGGTGCTCCGCCATCTTCTCGATCCACGCGGTGTAACCGTTCGTCGGAAGGCCCTCGTACTTGTCGTTGAAGTAACGGTTGTCATAGTTGTAGCGCACCGGGAGGCGGGAGATGATGCCGGCAGGCAAGTCCTTGGGGTCCGTCTGCCACTGCTTGCCGGTGTAGTGCTTGATGAACGCCTCGTACAGCGGACGGCCGATGAGCTGGATGCCCTTATCGTTCAGGTTCTGCGGATCGGTGCCGGCCAGTTCCCCGGCTTGTTCCTGAATCAACTCCTGCGCCTTGCCCGGGGTCAGGTTGGCGCGGAAGAACTGGTTGATGGTGGCAAGGTTGATCGGCAGGGAGTAGACCTCGCCCTTGTGGACGCCGTACACCTTGTGCACGTAGTTGGTGAACGTCGTGAAGCGGTTGACGTACTCCCAGACACGCTCATTCGAGGTGTGGAAGAGGTGGGCACCGTAACAGTGCACCTCGATGCCGGTCTGCTCTTCCTTTTCGCTGTAGGCGTTGCCGCCAATGTGGTGGCGGCGGTCGATGACAACGACCTTCAAGCCCAGCTCGGTGGCGGCCTGTTCTGCGATTGTCAGGCCGAAAAAGCCCGACCCTACGATAACGAGGTCAGCGGTCACAAAATCTCCTGGTTCGAATGTGGGCAGCGCAACGTGGTGCATTGTCTGCTGCTCCAGCCTACCCGAGGCGGGGTGGGAACCGGCGCATCGGGGACGACGGCGGGGCCCGCCGCCGGCCCATCCCCCGGCTGTTTTCCCAGGTCGGGGCCGTTGTCCACATAGCCGGATTTCCAGCCGCACGCCGCTGCAATCGCGCCTAGCGTAAGGGGATGAACGATGCCGCGGGAAGGACTCCGGCCGATGATACTGCACTGCACGTTGGTCCCGGCGCCGGGTTCCGCGCTGGCCCCGGAGCCCCTGGAACTGGCCCTCGATCTGCCCCGCGCTTGCTCCGGCGCGGAGCTGCAGTCTGCGGTGTCGCGGCACTTCGGCACGGGCGCCCTGACGGTGGAGGGAGCACCTCTCGTGTCCATGACCGTCGGCGAGCCGCCCCTCGTCCACGGGGCCATCCTGGTGGACGGGTGCGCACCCCGCCGCAATGAGGCCGTGCAGGGTGCAGCGCCCCTGCTGCTCGCCGTGCACAGCGGACCGGGCGCCGGCATGATCATCCCGCTGCGGCGGGGACGCTTCCGGATCGGGCGGAGCGGAACGGAGATCGTGATTCCGGATGCCGAACTTTCCCGCGAGCACGCCCGGCTGGACGTCTCGGATTCCGCGGTGACCCTCGTCGACCTCGACAGCGCCAACGGCACCGCCGTGGACGGCCGGAGAGTGCGGGCGTCGCCGGTGACTACCGCATCCTCGATCCGTTGCGGCAACTCCTCACTCTCCCTGATATTCACTGGGTCCACGGATGCCGGAGTGCCCGCTTCGGCAGGGTGCGGCGTCGCGGAGCCGCTCCTGGTGCGCAACGATTCTGCGTCGGCCAACCGCGGAGTCCTTCTGGCGACGGCCATCGTGCCTCTCGCCATCGGGATCGGGCTGGCCGTGATCACCGGCATGTGGATGTTCCTGGCTTTCACGGCCGTTTCTGCCGTCTCTCTCCTGGTTCCCGTGGTGTCTGGGCGAAGGCAGCGCCGCGAGCTGAAGACTGCCGTCGCCGCCGCAGCGCGGGAGGATCAGGACCGACGACGGCGGTCCGCGCCTTCCGCCGCGGAACTTGCGCTCCACGGCACGGCGGTGACATCCGACGCGAGGCAGTCTTCGCCGCCTCCGACGCCCGTCTGGCTGCGGCTCGGGCTGGCTGAACAGACGGCGAACGTCCGGCTGGAGCCGCCCGGCTCCGCCATCCGGTCGCCGCCACTCGGTCTGATGCCCGTCACACTGGACCCTACTGCCTCCGTAACAACTATCCGCGGCCCGGAACCCGCGGTGGCCGGGCTGGTCAGGGCCTTCCTGATGCAGCTGGCCTGCTACCCCCTCGCCCGGCGCACCCGCGTCCTGGTTCATGGCCCGACACGCTTCCTCCCCCTCTGCGCGCGCTTCCTGGCCGCCGTTACGCTGTCAGGCCATGAAGCAGTCACGCTGGAGGCACTGGCGGCCGGGCCCGGCCGGGGCTATGACCTCGGGCTGCTGATCATTGTGGACGGTAGCCAAGCCCCAGCGCTGTGTGCTGCAGCGGTCGGTCACGGGTGGCGCGTGATTGAATGCGGCGGGCTTGACGCGTCAGCCCACTCGGACCCGGCCGCCAGCCAGTCCGTCGTACTCGGCGAGCGCACCGGCGTGCTCACCTCGGACCGCCTAACGCTCGACTTCATCCCTGACCGGGTGCCGGGTCCGGTCTTCGACCGGTCCTGCCGCCGGCTTGCGGGTCCGGTCGGTCCGGCCGGTCCGGGAGATGCGCCGACGGCGGCCATTCCTGAGGCCTGCGCCCTGGCCGAGATCCTCACGCTCACCACCGCAGACACCTCCCGGCGCTGGGCACAGTCCGCACGTTCCCGCGGTCTTCCCGTCCTGGTCGGTGTCGGCGGCGCGGGCCCTCTGCGGCTGGACCTCCAGGCGGACGGGCCGCACTTCCTGGTGGCCGGCACCACCGGTTCCGGCAAGTCCGAGTTCCTGCGGACCCTTGCAGTCGCCCTCGCGGCCTGCCATCCGCCGGACCGCCTCAATCTGTTGTTCATCGACTTCAAGGGCGGCTCCGGTCTCGGATCGCTGACCGGGCTGCCACACTGCGTCGGGCTGCTCACCGATCTGGGAACGGATGAGGTGGCCCGCACCCTGGTTTCCCTGCGCGCCGAGGTTCGCCGCCGGGAGGAGCTGCTCGCCGCCTGCGGGGCCCCCGATCTCGAAGCCTACGAGGACCTGAACCCGCCAGGGCTCCCGCTCCCCCACCTGGTGGTGATCATTGACGAGTTCAGGATGCTGGTGAATGAGGCGCCCGAGGCGCTGTCCGAACTCATGCGCATCGCGGCGATCGGCCGCGCGCTTGGACTTCACCTGGTGATGGCTACGCAGCGCCCCCAGGGCGCCATCACCGCCGATATCCGGGCGAATGTGACCAGCTGTATCGCATTACGGGTCCAGTCCCAGATGGAGTCCATCGACATCATGAATTCCCGGCTCGCGGCAACCATCCCCATTGAGGGCCCGGGCCGTGCCTATCTGGTCCGGGGAAACGAAGAGCCGGAGGAATTCCAGACGGCTACGGTCACCCCAGCGGTGCCCGAGGTGGCTATCGGCGTCGTGAGCGTGATGCCAGCCGCTGACTTCCTGTGCCGGCGGCCCGCCAGCGACTCTTCTCACGTTGGGGCCGCCGCGGCTCCTACGCCGTCCCGGGCACTGGCACCGTTCATCGAAGCGACAACAGCGCTGTGGGAAGCCCTGGGCAGCCGTCCACCGCGCCGGCCCGTTGCCGATCCGCTCCCGGCCACGGTGGCGTTCCCGACGAATCCGCTTCCCGCCGGCGTGAGTCGGGAACCGGTCCGGCTGGGGCGCTTGGACCTGCCCGAAGAGCAACGCACTGCCGAGCTGAGCTGGTCTGCTGCCCAACACGGTCACCTCGGACTCGTCGGTGGTGGCCCCGGCGGTACCGATGCGGCTATGGCCCTTGCCGTGGAGCAGCTGCTGTGGGCGGAACAGGAATCGCACCTCTATCTCCTCGACGCCGCCGGTACCGTCAGCGGTTCCTACGCCGGTTCGTTCAGTGGTTCCACGGCATCTCCCCGGATCGGAGCGGCGGTAGGGGTTCATGAGCTGCGGAGAGCTGTCCGGGTCCTGGAGCGTCTGGCCGGTGAAGTGACCCGGAGGCTGAGCACCGGCGCCGACGCCGGCTCGCCGCCACTGATCCTGGTCCTGGGTGGATGGGGATCCTGGATTTCGGCCTTCCGCGCCGGGCCGCTGGCCTGGGCCGAAGACCTCGTCCACGACATCGTGCGGGACGGCCCGGCGGCGGGCATCACCGTCATCGCGTCCGGCGAACGCGAGCTGGTCACAGCCAGGTTCTTTGCGGCGATCCCCAACCGGCTCTACTTTCCGGCCGGAACCACCGAGGAGGGACGGCTGGCCTGGCCCCGGCTGCCGTCACTCGACATGGTTCCCGGCCGGATGGTGGCTTTCGGCCCGTTTGCAGAGGGCAGTTCCACGGCCGGCCACATCGGGCAGCTCTTCGAAGCTCCCGTCGTCCGGCAGTGTCCCACCCCGGAAGTACGGAGCCCGCCGTTCCGGGTGGAGCCGCTTCCCCCGCGAGTGACCGTCCCTGAAGTCCTCGCCCGCGCAGGAAAGTCCCTCCAGCCCGAAGGGCCATCGGCCCGCGGGCTCCTGTGCGTTGGGATCGGCGGGGACGAACTCCGGCCGGCCGGCGTCCAGTTGCCGCCAGGCAGCGTCCTTGCCGTCCTCGGCGCCCCGGGATCCGGGAAGAGCTCTTTGTTATCAGCCCTGCCTGGCCTCAACCCGGCCGCCCGCTGGCAACGGCCCGCGGCCGGGGCGGAGCCAGGTCAGTACTGGTCCGGGATCTATGCCAGAGCCCTCGCCGGCACCCTCGACCGGACATCAATACTGCTGGCCGACGATCTGGATCTGCAGTCCACCGATACCAACAGGCAATTGCTGGCCTTGAACAGCCTGGGCTGGACGGTGATCCTGACAGCGGGTTTCAGCCAAGCTCTTCAGCAACGGGCGCCGCTGGCGCTCCATGCGCGCAGCCACGGAAACGGCATCCTCATTGCGCCGCGGAGCCAGCTGGACGGAGACCTGTTCGGGGTCCGGGTGGACCTCGAACACAACCCTCCGCCGGGACGCGCCGTCGTAATCTCCGATGGACGGGCCATAACGGTGCAACTGGCCGTTGACCCCGGTGCCGGCGGCGGGAAAAAACCGCCGTGAGAGCACTGAGCTATAGCGTTGGGGGTACTCCGCCGGCCCGGGATGCGAACGTGATGACCCGCTTATCGAACAGCAGCACGATCGCGATGACCGCCGGCAGCAGCATGGCCAGGCCCGCCAGAGGGTAACCGCCGGTCAGGGTGGGAAACCCGATGGTGAGGACAAAAAGCTGGGCCACCAGGGCACCGGCCCTGGGCCAGCGATACCCGCGGAACAGGAACCTCGCCACGGCAAAGAGCCACGCGGAGAAGGCCAGTAACAGGCCCAGCGTGAACACCGCGCCCCAGAAGGAGAGCACCGGGGCGCCGGTCAGGAGCTGGCTGCCGTACCAGGCCGCGGCAGCCAGCAGCGCGGATGCCTCCAGCGCCACTATGACGGCGACCACCAGGATGCCGGCGGGCCGCACCGGGGGCACCGCCGCGGGACCGTTCGCGCGGCCGTCCGCGGGATTCTCATCGGGGCCGGAGGGGTTCTCAGAGGGTCTTGACACACTGGCACAGTACCGGACATAGTCAACTAGACGCGAGGGCGCCGCCAGCCACTGTGATGCATCGCTCACGATCCAGAGGTATCTTGCAGCCCAATACCCCTTGTTTACGCAGCGTTAACATGACACGCTTAATCCAGATGACCGAGGGGGCCCCAGAGGGCCCTTTTCTTATGAAGCCTCTAGTGAATAATTTCACAAGGCATTTAACGAGTTCCCAGGAATGGAGTGACTGATCAGCATGGATTGGCGTAACCGCGCAGCGTGCCTTGACAAGGACCCGGAGCTTTTCTTCCCGGTAGGAAACACCGGTCCTGCCCTGCTGCAGATCGAGGAAGCCAAGAGTGTCTGCCGGCGGTGCCCCGTTGTGGACACCTGCCTGCAGTGGGCGCTCGAATCCGGTCAGGACGCTGGCGTCTGGGGCGGCATGAGCGAAGACGAACGCCGCGCCCTGAAGCGCCGTGCAGCACGCGCCCGCCGCGCCTCTTAGCCTCAACACCGTTCAGTTAGCAGTCTGGATGGTGAACCCGGGAGCGTGGCTGCGTTGCGTCCATTGAGCAGGCTGGGGGCGTTTTGCCGCCCGCTTAAGGACTTTGCGGATTACGCCCCAGTTCCGAATGCCGACCAGCAAACCCTCCGATACCGACACAACTCGGCAAGCCTGGTAGAACTCGCGGTGGCCGCCGCCGCGAGGAGACGAATACGACACGTCGTCTTGCGGCACAGCACCAAACACGCCGGCCAACAAGACCGTCGCCATTTAGAGCCTCTGATGATTTAACTCAGCATGGCTCGGGCGTGTGGTTTTGTATCGGATGCAGCGTGTAGTTCCACTCGCCGTAGAATGGATGTCTGAACAAAGCGCCGGTGGTTTCGAGGGTTTTCATCTGCTGGTCCGGGACTTTTGCGCCCGTGCCGGGCTTAAGTGAACGCCCTGATACGAGCTCCACCCCACTCCCCGCCTCCTTGCGTCCTTGCCGCACAGTGTCCGCGGCAACGCCCGTGGCAAGAGCAACTACACCTACCGGGCCCGAGCCAGACTCCGCAGCCAACCACATCCGCCGCTGAAACTCCGTCAGGTGAGGCCGCAGGACCCCAAACCGCCGTGCCATCGACTCTGCCAAGTCCGCCATACCACAACAGCAATGGCACTACCCATCAAACGAGGTTATTTACTCACGAGCTTCTAGGAGCTTACGGCGCCAGTCGTCGGCTTCCAGCTGCTGAGCCTCGGCGGCGGTAACGTCGATACGTCCACGACGATGGGCTCGATGATCTTCACGACCACTTCCGCGATGGCGCGGGCGGAGCGAGAGATCAAGCGCGAGCAATTGTCGATTCGGTGGACAAGCGACGCGCCGCCGACCGTGATCCCGGCGGCCGGCGTCAGGCGTTCACGGCCAGCCAGGTCGCCGACGCTGCCCGGCTAGCGGGCGTTCAACCGAGTGCGCAAGTGGGTCGAGACCTCGGCATGTCTCGATCGAACTTGTATCGGCGCATGAGCGACGTGATACGTACCGATACTCACGAAAAACGCATGAAAGAACGAAAATTCACCACCTAAGCCGGCGGGTGATACTTCAAGGTACGGTCTGCCAGCGGCGACGAGAGTTGGATCTCCGTTTTTCGCAAGCTCTGCGAGTCGGGGCATGCCGACGTCTCGCTAACGCCAGGCCGCTGCAAGTCGACAATGATGTCAGTCGGAGTCTCGGCTAGAACGAAGGTTCTAACCGTATTGGCACATCCCTGAGCCGCGTCCCACCACGCGATATTTACTGTGGTGTCTTGTAGATCTGTTTGCATTTTCGACCAAGGGACAAGGTCCGACAGCCTGGTTGAATCGATAGCAGAAACCTGCTCTAGTGACTCAGGTTCCTGACCTACAATGCTAAGAGACTCCGCCTCAGTGAGTGACGGCGCCTCAACTGTTGCCGCTGCCGAAGCCGAAGGCGACGGCGTTGGTGTCCGGGGTTGGTCGGGCGAGAATGTAGACGAACAAGCGGCCAGCACAAAGGCTGGGAGTATCAGGAAACCAAGTACACCCTTAGTAGCCGAGATAGACATCTACCTGTCCGTCATACTTGGACTGAGAGAACCATCCGCCGCTGCTGTGGAAGCCGACGAGCGCTGTGCCGCGTCCTACGGGGGCACCGCTATCGCCTCCTATGCGTCCGTAGGATGCTGTGGCCGGATCGCCGATCTCAAGACTTCCTCCACCAGGAGCAAAGATGGTTCGTATTTGTCCCAGAGCAGTCACTTAACCGCACGCCTTGAAGCCGTTGGTCTCTGCGAAGTCAGCGCCGGCCTGACATACTGCGTCACCCAGGCCAGCATTACCGCTCTGGGTAAAGCGAAACGGGTTGTTGTTGTTCACCCGCGTCTGCTCAGTGCCTGTTCCTGACGGTATTTGTCCAATTACAAGGCGGTCGCAATTCGTGATAACTTCCGAGCGCCCTTTGCTCCTACTGACGTTGCCAATGTCGCGGTTCGCGGCATAACCTCCCTGGCTAATTATTGTTCCGTTCGTCGAGCAGTGGCCGGTCGTGGTGGTGTAGTAGCGACCTACGCTGTCACGCACGTTCGAATAGTCATCTGTGCACCGACTGCTTCCACCGCTGATCCATTGGCCTCCGTAGAGGGGGCCGCTACTAAATTCGCGGCTAAGGTCGCCTCCCCGCGTGTCTTCATCGTCACGTGAAACCTTGATCTTGTCTCCGAAGCGAGCAGCAAGGATTGCTTCCGCGTTCTGCGGGGAATCTGGAGACAGGTCCACTGTCACGGTGGAGTTGATAATGTCGACGCCACCACCTTCGAAGACTAGTTCGCCGAGAAGGCTGCTATTAAAGATGTCGGACTCGACAGCGTGAAGCGAGTCGACAGATTGATCCACCGTCTTGAAGGTCGTCGCTGCGAGGCGCCCGACAAGGCTTGTCACAGTTGCCCGGAAGGCTGAAGGAATGTCACCAACGTAGGCAATAACTACCTGCCCTCCAGCCTTGTTGTCAATCCAACCGCCGCCATAGAGCCCAGTGGGCTCGGCAGTGTGTCAATTTTCTGAATGATCGGGCTCAGTGCTGCACGACGGGCCATATCTGCGTCTTCGGCCGCGGTAAGCGGAATGCCAAGCCGGTCACGGGAGAAGCCGCCGGCGTTAGCTTCGGCGATGTGTGACGCACTTGCATCGAACCCAAATTCCTGACGCAGACGCACTTGATTGGCATAGTCGCTCTGAGGGATATCTGCTACCGCCGCGATGTTGGATTGTTCAGCAGGTGAGGCAGTGACGCCGGTCAGATCCGTTGCGCCTACTGCTGCTGTTAGGGCAATGGTTAGGATGGCACGCGTTCTCGGGTGCTTCACAATGTGCCCTTCTTGGCTACCTGCATGCGGCTGTGCATGAGTGAGATCAGGATAGGACCTGCATATGCTATTCGTCTATAAGAGCCTGTGATGATTTAGCTCAGCATGGCTCGGGCGTGTTGTTTTGTATCGGATGCAGCGAGTAGTTCTACTCGCCGTGGAATGGATGTCTGACCAAAGCGCCGGTGGTTTCGAGGGTTTTCATCTGCTGGTTCGGGATTTTTACGCCCGTGGGGAAGGTGTGAGTGTCGAGTTCTGCCTGGACGGTGAGGCCGGTTCGGGTAGTTGTCGCGGCGAAGGTCTCGACGATGACTTCGTGGCTGCTCAAGGGTCGGCCGCGCCAGTTCATGGAGATGTGGGAGAAGAGCCGGTGTTCGATCGTGTTCCACTTGCTGGTCCCCGGTGGGAGGTGGCAGACAGTGATGCTCAGGCCGGTGGCCTTTGCCAGATTGGCGAGTTCTGTTTTCCAGAGCCGCGTGCGGTAGCCGTTGGAACCGCCGCCGTCGGCGCTGATCAGCAGCCGGGAGGCTTCCGGGCGAAGAGCTTTGCCGATGTGTTCCCACCAGGAGGCGATGGTGGCCACGGCAAACGCGGCCGTGTCGTGGTCGGTGCCGACCGATACCCATCCGGTGTTGTGGGTGATGTCATAGACGCCGTAGGGGTTGGCTTTGCCCAGGTCAGGGTCGATGAAGTCTTGGACTTTGACCTGAACAGGTTCATCGGCCCGGTTCCACTGCGCCACGTCTTCACGCCCGGATGAGAACCTATGAGACCGCATACCCCGGGGAATCATGTCAAGATGCGCGCGTAGCTTTCTTCGTGGAATCATTCGAAAGTGCGCGCGTGGACGGCATGGTTTTGGGTCCTTGTTTGC
>NZ_JAXCID010000021.1:0-67896 GCF_035985125.1 Arthrobacter sp. CG_A4
TTCCCCACTGCTGCCTCCCGTAGGAGTCTGGGCCGTGTCTCAGTCCCAGTGTGGCCGGTCACCCTCTCAGGCCGGCTACCCGTCGTCGCCTTGGTGAGCCATTACCTCACCAACAAGCTGATAGGCCGCGAGTCCATCCAAAACCACAATAAAGCTTTCCACCCCCCACCATGCGATGAGGAGTCATATCCGGTATTAGACCCAGTTTCCCAGGCTTATCCCAGAGTTAAGGGCAGGTTACTCACGTGTTACTCACCCGTTCGCCACTAATCACCAGTGCAAGCACCAGGTCATCGTTCGACTTGCATGTGTTAAGCACGCCGCCAGCGTTCATCCTGAGCCAGGATCAAACTCTCCGTTGAAGTAAAACAAAAACGAACACAACCAACACCCCCGGGAAAACGGAAGAAGAAGGCCGCAAAATTTGAAACCAGCCAAATAACACCGGACCACACCACGGGGTGGCAGGCCCGGCAAATTCAACCAATTCAATACAATAAATTGGTATCAACAAACTTGGCACACTATTGAGTTCTCAAACAACAGACACACCCGGCACCACCACAACCAAACAGTCGCGGATCGCTCCGGAGCAACTTTTCAAAGTTACCCGGCCGCTTCACCCTTGTCAATTCGGCCTGCCCGACCCAGTGTCGCCATAGGCTTCTGGGTCTTTCTGGCCGCTCAACTCCGGGGAACAGCGCGGATTTGAACTCTATCACCACTTTGCCCCGCTGACAAAGCCCCCTGGAAGCACCCTCCCTGCGGGTGCCAAAAAGCCCGGAATCACGGGGATTCCGGGCCCCTTGCCAGCAGCGGCGCCAGGCGGGATACCCGCCGTCGTCATGAGTCAGTCCTGAGTCAGTCCTGAGTCAGTCCTGGGTCAGCCCGCCGGCCGGAAGTACGCAGCACCCAGCGGGGGCAGCGTGACGGTGAGGGTGGCCGGCTGTCCGTCCATGCCGGCGTCGGACGCGGTCAGCGTTCCTTCGTTCAGCACGCCCGAGCCGCCGTAGGCTCCGGCGTCAGTGTTCAGCACTTCCTGCCACCCACCCACCGACGGCACCCCCAGGAGGTAGGCCGTGTGCGGGCCTCCCGAGAAGTTGAAGGCGCAGACCAGGGGGTTGCCGGACTTGTCGCGCCGGATGAAAGTGAGTACGTTGCGGTCCGAGTCGCCGCCGTT
Organism: Arthrobacter sp. CG_A4; assembly: GCF_035985125.1. Classification (NCBI taxonomy): domain Bacteria; kingdom Bacillati; phylum Actinomycetota; class Actinomycetes; order Micrococcales; family Micrococcaceae; genus Arthrobacter; species Arthrobacter sp. CG_A4. The sequence continues at coordinate 1,181 of NZ_JAXCID010000021.1, forward strand.
GATCCACTGGAAGCCGGCCGGATCGTTGTCCTGCTCGTACAGGGCCGGAGTGGAGGAGTAGAGCTCGTTAAGGTCTTTGGTCAGGAGCTGTATGCCGCGGTGCGCCGGAATGTCGGCGAGCCACCAGTCCAGGCCGTGCTGCTCGGACCATTCGGCTTCCTGGCCAAACTCGGTGCCCATAAAAATCAGCTGCTTGCCGGGGTGCGCCCACTGGTAGCCCAGGAACGCCCGCAGGTTCGCCAGCTGCTGCCAGCGGTCTCCGGGCATCTTGCGCAGCATCGAGCCCTTACCGTGGACAACTTCGTCGTGGCTGATGGGCAGCAGGAAGTTCTCCGTGTAGGCGTAGACCATCGAGAAAGTGACGGTGCCGTGGTGCCACTTGCGGTTGTTCGGGTCCTCGGCCATGTACTTGAGCGAGTCATGCATCCAGCCCATGTTCCATTTGATACCGAAGCCCAGTCCGCCCTGGCTCGTGGGTCCCGTGACACCGGGGAAGGCAGTGGACTCCTCCGCAATCATGACGGCGCCGGGATGCGTCTTGTAGACGGTGGCATTGACTTCCTGCAGGAAAGAGATGGCTTCCAGGTTTTCCCGGCCGCCGAAGCGGTTCGGTTGCCATTGCCCTTCCTCACGGGAGTAGTCCAGGTAAAGCATGGAGGCGACAGCATCCACCCGCAGGCCGTCGATGTGGAACTCATCGAACCAGTAGAGTGCGTTGGCCACGAGGAAGTTGCGGACTTCGCTGCGGCCGAAGTCGAAAATCAGGGTGCCCCAGTCCGGGTGCTCGCCGAGATTCGGGTCGGAGTGCTCATACAACGCCTCGCCGTCGAACCGGGCCAGTGCAAAGTCGTCCTTGGGGAAGTGCGCCGGCACCCAGTCGAGCAGCACTCCGATGCCCGCCTGGTGGAGTTCATCAACCAGGTGCCGGAACTCGTCCGGGTGGCCGAAGCGGGAGGTCGGTGCAAAGTAGGACGTGACCTGGTAGCCCCACGAACCGCCGAAAGGGTGCTCGGCCACGGGCATGAGCTCTACATGGCTGAAGCCTAGCCACTTGACGTACTCGACGAGTTCTTTGGCCAGTTCGCGGTAGCCGAGACCAACCCGCCATGAGCCGAGGTGGACCTCGTAGACGCTCATCGGTGCGTTGTGCGGATCCCGGGCGGCCCGGGCCTCCATCCATTCGGCGTCCCTGAAGGCGTAGGAGGGCTCGACGACGCGGGACGCCGTCAGCGGCGGGACCTCCGTCCCGAAGGCCAGCGGATCCGCCTTTTCCACCCAGTAACCGTGGCTGGTCCTGATCTCAAACTTGTAGCACGCCCCTGCTACAACGCCGGGGATGAACAGTTCCCACACCCCGGAGGAGCCGAGGGAGCGCATCGAGAACTCCCGGCCGTCCCAGCCGTTGAAGTCACCCTTGACGCGCACCGCCTGGGCGTTAGGGGCCCACACCGCGAAGGAGACGCCGTCAACGTCGCCCAATGCCGACTTGTAGTGCTGGACATGGGCGCCGAGGACATCCCAGAGGCGCTCGTGGCGGCCTTCACCGATCAAATGCAGGTCCACCTCGCCTACGGTGGGCAGGTAGCGGTACGGGTCATCGGCGGACTGCGGCGCCTGACCTTCGTACGTCACGTCCAGCCGGTAGTCCGGCACATGGCCGGGCTCCAGCGGATCCACCACGGCAACCCACACTCCCCCGGACTCGTGGGTCATCGGGAAGGTCCCGGCCGCCGTCACGACGGACACGGCTTCGGACAGGTGCTTCACGGTGCGGATGGTGACGTGTCCGTGGTCATCAAAGTGCGCGCCCAGGACAGAGTGCGGCGCGTGGTGCTCACCGGCCGCGATCCTCGCCAGGGTGTCCGGGTCCACGGGGAGGGGGGCTCCGGGCCGATCGATACGTGCTGGTCCTGTCATTGTGATACCTTCCGCTGCGGCTTCGGCCGGAACGCCGGAGCCTGTACTGCCGAGGAGACGACGTGATGCGTTCACCGGGATGGCAAGCCAGTCCGGCCTGTTGCGCAATTCGTAGATGACTTCGTAGAGCGCCTTGTCGAGCCACAGTGCCACGAAGAGCGGCGAATCGCGGTCGATGCTTCCGGGGATGACGCCCGCATAACCGGCCAGGAACGCCTCGGCGCAGTGGTCCACCCAGCTTTCCGGGACGTCCGCGTCGGGATGCTCCCGGGCGGCCGCGCCAGCCGCGTAGTCGAAGGACCGCAGCATTCCGACGACGTCGCGCAGCGGGACGTCGGGGAAGTTGCGTTCCGAGATGGGCCGGAGCGGCTCCCCCTCGAAGTCGAGGATGGCCCAGCGGGGCGACCCGCCGGCGCCCGGAACCTGCAGGATTTGGCCCAGGTGCAGGTCGCCGTGGATCCGCTGGAGCGGACCCGCACCGCTGCCCTTTAGCCGCCCGAGCAGGCTGTCCAGGGCGTCGTCGTAGCTGCCCACGATACTCCCGGCCTGGGCCCAGGACTGGCGGATGCGCTGGGCAACGCCCGGGGCGATGTCGCTGCCCGGGAGGGATTCGACGGTGGTGCCAAGGGCCTGGGCCAGCCGCCGGTGCACTGTGGCGGTGGCGGCTCCGAGCGCATGCGCTTCGGCGGTGAAATCCTGGCCCTTGCCAGCCGCGTGCACCGCCAGCCGCCAGGCGTCCAGCCCGCCGGCGAGGAATTCGTGGGCCACGGCCAATTCGCCGTGGGCGGGCCGCATCCCCCCGGCGGCAGAACCGGCAGTCCCGGCAGCGGCGGCGGAGATGGCAGAGTCGGCAGAGCCTGCAGGGTCGGCGGCGGTCTCCCACTCCCCGGTGACCCAGCCAAGGGTCGCAGGGACTTCGACGGTGCGCCCGGCCGTCAGGGCGGCTCCGATTTCCACCTCCGGGTTGTGGCCCTCGGAGAGCACCCGGAAAAACTTCACGATGGCGGCCGAGTCGCCGTCGTCCACCATTACGGAACTGTTGGACTGCTCGCCGGTGAGGACCTTCACGACGCCGGTGGCGAGGGGCAGACGGTGACCGGACGCCACGTGGTGTCCGGTGGCGTTGCCTGCGGGAGTGGTGCCGCCGCCGCGGATGAGTTCCAGCCACGCCGCGACGAACTCCGGGTCATGCACCCCGTCGTAAACCCAGCGGGCGCCGTCGCCGGCAGCGCCACCCGTCGTCTCGCCGATCAGCGCGGACTCCGCGCCGGCCAGGGGCGCGCGGCGGAAGCTGAGCGGGACCTGCACGACGTCGGTGCGGCTGCCATCCGCCGTCGGGTAGCTGACCGCGACCAGCAGCACCTCCAGCTCGGCCCCGCCGGCGAAGGTGTTGCCGGCGCCGCCGGCGGCCCCGCCGGCGCCGGTCCCGGTCAGGCGAAGGCCGCCGGCCGGCTCGAAGCTGAACTCGGCGCTCTTGACGGGGAACCAGCGTTGGCGGGGAAGCCAGCTGCCGAGGAGCCCGCTCAGGGCGGGGGTAAGGGTGGGTCGGGTCATGTCAGCCTTCGATGGACAGGATCGGCATCGCCTGTGTGAAGGGCGATGCCGGGTTGGAGGCAGCCGTGCGGATCCGCAGCCAGAAGAAGTCGTGGCTGCCCAGGGTCAGCGTCAGGGTTCCGTCCTCGGAGATCGCGGGGAACGCCTGGCCGCCGAAGACGTCCCGGAGCCCTCGCCCGGCAAACCGCGGGATCCGCAGCGTGGTGGCCACCGGGTGCTGGGACAGGTTGAAGGCGCACAGGATGGTTTCGCTGTCCTCGCCGGCCGAGTTGCCGTCCGGAAGCTCGCGCAGGTAGGCGAGGACGACGTCGTGGTCTGCTTCGACGTGCTCGAATCCGCCCAGCCCGAACGCGGGGTGGTTCCTGCGGACGCTCAGGATCTGGCGGGTCCAGCGCAGCAGTGAACCCGAATGCGCGGCCTCGGCCTCGACGTTGGCCATGCTGTAGTTGTAGACCAGGGACTGGACTACCGGCAGGTAGAGCTTGCCCGGGTCGGCGTGGGAGAATCCGGCGTTGCGGTCCGGGCTCCACTGCATCGGGGTGCGGACCGCGTCGCGGTCCTCGAGCCAGATGTTGTCCCCCATGCCGATTTCGTCCCCGTAGTACAGGAAGGGGCTGCCTGGCAGGGAGAGGAGCAGGGCATTGATCAGCTCAATTTCGGAGCGTGAGTTGTCCAGCAGCGGCGCCAGCCGGCGCCGGATGCCGATGTTGGCGCGCATCCGCGGATCAGGGGCGTACCAGCCGAGCATCGCGGCGCGTTCGTCGGCGGTGACCATTTCGAGCGTCAGCTCGTCGTGGTTGCGCAGGAAGGTGCCCCACTGGGCGCCTTCGGGAATAGCCGGGGTGTCCTTCATCGTCTCGATGATGGGGGCGGCCTTCTGGTCCCGCAGCGCGTAGTACAGGCGCGGCATGATGGGGAAGTGGAAGGCCATGTGGCATTCCGGCGCCTCCTCGGTGCCGAAGTACTCGACCACCTCGGCCGGCGGCTGGTTGGCTTCGGCGATGATCACCCGGCCCGGGTAGCTGTCGTCGACCATCTTGCGCAGTTTGCGCAGGAACTCGTGGGTCTGGGGCAGGTTCTCGCAGTTGGTGCCCTCTTCTTCAAACAGGTAGGGGATGGCGTCGGCGCGGAACCCGTCGATCCCCTGGTCCAGCCAGAACCGCACGACGTCGAACAGCGCGTCGATGACCTTGGGGTTCTCGAAGTTCAGGTCAGGCTGGTGGCTGAAGAAGCGGTGCCAGAAGAACTGGCGCCGGATGGGATCGAAAGTCCAGTTTGATTCCTCGGTGTCCACGAAGATGATGCGGGCGTCCTCGTACTTCTCGTCCGTGTCACTCCAGACGTAAAAGTCGCCGAAGGGTCCGTCCGGGTCCTTGCGCGATTCCTGGAACCATGGGTGCTGGTCCGAGGTGTGGTTCAGCGGCAGGTCGATGATGACGCGCACGCCGCGGGCGTGCGATTCGGCGACGAGGCGCTTGAAATCGCTGATGGTGCCGAACTCATCCAGCACGGAGTTGTAGTCGGAGATGTCGTAGCCGCCGTCGCGGAGCGGGGACTGGAAGAACGGCGGGAGCCAGAGACAGTCGACGCCGAGCCACTGCAGGTAGTCCAGCTTCTCGATCAGGCCGTGGAAGTCGCCGGAGCCGTCACCGTTTCCGTCGGCAAACCCGCGGACCAGCACCTCGTAGAAAACCGCTTTGCGGTACCACAGCGGGTCATGCTGGAGGCCGGGCGCGTTCAGTTCGAAAGTCCCCTTCGGGCGGAAGTGCTGGCTGGGGTTCGTGGGGCTGAAACTCACGGCTTCTCCCTCCGGATGCTCAGAATGTGGGCGGGCTCAACATGGGCGTCCAGGCGGACGTAGTTGTACTCCCCCCATTCCCAGCTTTCACCGGTCAACAGATCATCCACCATGAAGCCGCCGTTGGGCGTCAGGTTCTCCGGATCCAGTTCCAGCGCCGCCAGGTCCAACGACACCGTGCTCTCCCGGACCCCGTGCGGATCCACGTTGACCACGATGATCAGGGTGTCCTTCGTGCCGTTTGGGAGGGTCTTGTGCTTGGAGTACACCACCGTGGCATTGTCTGTGCTCGTGTGCAGCGTGAGGTTTTGCAGGTCCCCGAGCGCCGGGTGGGCGTGCCGGATGTCGTTGAGCCGGGTCAGGTACGGGGCCAGCGTCCGGCCGGATTCGGCCGCCGCGTCCCAGTCCCGCGCCTTGAACTCGAACTTCTCGTTGTCGATGTACTCCTCGGCACCCGGCCGGGCGACGTGTTCGTAGAGTTCGAACCCGGCGTACACGCCCCAGATCGGGCTCGCCGTGGCGGCCAGCGCGGCGCGGATCCTGAACGCGGGCGGCCCGCCGAACTGCAGGTACCCGGTCAGGATGTCGGGGGTGTTGACGAAGAAGTTCGGCCGGAAGTAGGCCGGCGACTCGTGGCTGATCTCCTGGAAGTACTCTTCCAGCTCCTCTTTGGTATTGCGCCAGGTGAAGTAGCTGTACGACTGCTGGAAGCCGGCGCGGCCCAGTGCGTGCATCATGGCGGGACGGGTGAACGCCTCGGCGAGGAAGACGACGTCGGGGTGCTTCTTGTTGACCTTGGCGATCAGCCATTCCCAGAACCACACGGGTTTGGTGTGCGGGTTGTCCACGCGGAAAATCTTCACGCCGTGGCCCACCCAGAGCAACACGATGCGCAGGATCTCGTTGGACAGGCCGGCAGGATCATTGTCGAAGTTGAGCGGGAAGATGTCCTGGTACTTTTTCGGCGGGTTCTCGGCATAGGCGATGCTGCCATCCACCCGGGTGGTGAACCACTCAGGGTGACTCTCCACCCAGGGATGGTCCGGGGCGGCCTGCAGCGCGAGGTCCAGGGCAACTTCCAGCCCCAGCTCCCCGGCGCGTGCCACAAAGGCGTCGAAGTCCTCGAAGGTGCCGAGGTCCGGGTGGATGGCGTCGTGGCCGCCTTCCTTCGCGCCGATGGCCCACGGCGAACCGGGATCGTGCGGACCGGCCAGCAGGGTGTTGTTCGGGCCCTTGCGGTGCTGGCTGCCGATCGGGTGGACCGGCGGCAGGTAAATGATGTCGAAGCCCATACCGGCGACCGCATCTAGTCGCGTCGCGGCGGTGCGGAAGGTCCCGGACATCCATTCGCCGGTCTGGTGGTTGCGGACAGCCCCTTCGGAACGGGGGAAGAATTCGTACCAGGCGCCCCGGCCGGCCAGCTCGCGCTCCACCAGCAGCGGGTACGGCGCGGAGACCGTCACCAGTTCGCGGATCGGCTGGCGATCGACGACGGCGGCCACCCCGGCGCTGAACCCGGCGGCGAGACGCTCCTCCGGGGTCCGGGTGGCGTCGGACAGGACAACGACGGCCATCCGCAGCGTGCGCCGGTCAGCGGACGGGCGCGCGGAGTCCTCGGAAGCTTCGGAGAGCAGGGCGGCGCCCTCGGCCAGCATCAGTTCGACGTCGATCCCGGCCTCCACCTTGACCTCGGCGTTGTGGTGCCAGGTGCCGTAGCGGTCATGCCAGGCCTCGATGACGAAGGACCAGTTGCCGGTGGCGGAAGGAGTCAGGAGCCCTTCCCAGCGGTCGGTGCCCTTGCCCCGGTCTCCCCTCGGCGGGGCGAGGCGGACGCGCTGGCGCTCCTTCCCCCGGGGGTCCAGGAGAACAGCGCTGACGCCGAGCATGTCGTGGCCTTCGCGGAAGGCAGTGGCCCCCACCACGATACTTTCGCCCGCCACGGCTTTGGCAGGGAACATCCCGCCTTCCACCGCGGGCTGCACGGCGGTGATCGGAAAACGGCCAAATCGAAGGCCATCCGTGATCAGGGCCTTTGGCTTTTGCTTGGACACGGCGCTGGTTCGAGAGTTAGTCGTCACAGGCTCGACGTTATCGACAAATCGGCCAGATTGCTAAGTCTGCTCGGCTTTTCCGGACGTTTTTCGGACCGCAATCCGTCATTTAAGCAAAAGTATCCCCCAGCGGTTCCGGGGCTCGATCTTGTCCGTTAGTCTTTCGCAGGTGAAGGCTATCCGCAGATTTACCGTCCGAACCGTTCTCCCCGAGTCAATCCGGCCGCTGGCCCGGCTGGCCACCAACCTTCGGTGGTCCTGGCACCGGCCCACCCGGGAGCTTTTCGAGGGGCTGAACCCGAAGATCTGGGCCGAGAGCGCCCACGATCCCGTGACGTTCCTGGGGCTGGTCAGCCGCGAGGAACTGCAGCGGCTTGCCGCGGACCAGGACGTGGTGCGCCGCGTCCACGCGGGCGCTGACGACCTTGACCGGTATCTCGAGCACCCGCGCTGGTACCAGAGCCTCGGCGACGACGCGCCGGCCTGCATCGCGTACTTCTCGCCCGAATTCGGCATCACCGAGGTCCTGCCCCAGTACTCCGGCGGCCTCGGCATTCTGGCCGGCGACCATTTGAAGGCTGCCTCCGACCTCGGCGTGCCGCTGATCGGCGTCGGCCTGCTCTATCAGGCCGGCTACTTCAAACAGTCGCTGTCCCGCGACGCCTGGCAGCAGGAAACCTACCCGGTCCTGGACCCGGACGGACTGCCACTGACGCTGCTGCGTGAGGCGTCCGCGGACGGCAACGGCCGTCCCGTCCAGATTTCGCTGCCGCTCCCCAACGGGCGCCGGCTGCTGGCGCACGTCTGGCGTGCCGACGTCGGGCGTGTCCCGTTGCTGCTGCTGGACTCGAACGTTCCGGGCAACGACGACGCCGCCCGCGGCATCACTGACCGCCTCTACGGCGGCGGCGGTGACCACCGGCTCCAGCAGGAACTCCTGCTCGGCATGGGCGGAGTCAAGGCCTTGCGCGCCTACCAGAAGCTCACCGGCAGCCCGACGCCGGAGGTCTTCCACACCAACGAAGGCCACGCCGGCTTCCTGGGCATCGAGCGGATCCAGGAACTGATGTCCGGACCGGCACCGCTGAGCTGGGAGGAAGCCCTTGCCGCCGGACGCGCCTCCACCGTGTTCACCACCCACACCCCGGTCCCGGCCGGGATCGACCGCTTCGAGACCTCGCAGATCCAGCAGTTCTTCGACGCCGGGCTGGCCCCCGACGTCCCGGTGGGCAAGATCCTGAACCTCGGCCGCGAGGACTTCACGGATGGCAACCCTTTCGTCTTCAACATGGCCGTCATGGGCCTGCGCCTGGCCCAGCGCGCCAACGGTGTGGCCAAGCTGCACGGTGTGGTGTCCCGCGGCATGTTCTCGGCCCTGTGGCCGGGATTCGATCACTCGGAGGTGCCCATCACCTCGGTCACCAACGGCGTCCACGTGCCCACCTGGGTGGACCCGCGCGTCTCCAAGCTGGCCCGCGACCAGTTTGGCGCAGAAGCGGAAGCGCACGGCCGCTGGGACCTGGCCTACAACGTCAGCGACGAGGACGTCTGGGCCCTCCGCCGCGAAATGCGGGTGTCCCTGGTCGACGACGTGCGGCGCCGGCTCCGGTCGGCGTGGAAGAAGCGCGGCGCGGCGGACGCCGAACTCGCCTGGACGGACTCCGTGCTGGACCCGGATATCCTGACGATCGGCTTCGCCCGGCGCGTGCCGACCTACAAACGCCTCACCCTTATGCTGCGCGAGCCCGAACGGCTCAAGGCACTGCTGCTGCACAAGACGCACCCCATCCAGCTGGTCATCGCCGGCAAGTCCCACCCGGCCGATGACGCGGGCAAGAAGATGATCCAGGACCTGGTCCGGTTCACCGACGACCCCGCCGTGCGGCACCGGATAGCGTTCCTGCCCAACTACGACATCGCCATGGCCCGGACGCTGTTTCCCGGCTGCGATGTGTGGCTGAACAACCCGCTGCGTCCGCTCGAGGCCTGCGGCACCTCCGGCATGAAAGCTGCCCTGAACGGTTCGCTGAACCTTTCGGTCCTGGACGGCTGGTGGGATGAGATGTACGACGGCGAGAACGGCTGGGCAATCCCCACCGCCAACAACGACGCCTCACCTGAGGAGCGCGATGACATCGAGGCCGCGGCGCTCTACGAGCTGCTCGAGACCCAGGTAGCGCCCCGGTTCTACGGCCTGACGGTGTCCGACGGCGCCGGCGCGGCCGGTCCCTCACAGCCCGGACCGCAAAAAGTCCCGACGCACTGGGTGTCGATGATCAAGCACACGATGTCCCACCTGGGCCCGGCCGTCTCCGCCGACCGGATGCTCAAGGACTACGTCAACGTCCTGTACCGTCCGGCCGCTGTCGCGGGCCGCCGCGCCGTGGCGGAGAACTTCGCCCAGGCAAAGAACCTCGCGTCCTGGACCTCCCGGGTCCGGGCGGCCTGGCCCCGGATCCAGGTGGAGCATGTGGACTCCGTGGGCGTCTCCGAAGACCCGCAGATCGGTGACCTGCTTCAGGTCAACGCTTATGTGGCCCTCCACGAGCTCACGCCGGACGATGTGTCCGTCGAGGTGGCCTACGGCAGGGCCGAGGAAAGCGACGAACTGGCGGACGTCACCGTGGCCGAGCTGACAGCCGTGGAGGACCTCGGCAAGGGCCGCCACCTCTTCAGCGGAACCCTCGTCATCGACCGCTCCGGGTCCTTCGGCTACACCGTCCGGGTGCTCCCCAAGCATGAGGCCCTGGCGTCAAAAGCCGAGCTGGGTTTGATCGTCAACGCCTAGTCCTGATCCGCATGGGGCGCCGCGGACCGGTCATCCGGTCCGCGGCGCTCTTGCCGTCCCGGCCAACTATTGGCGGTGGATCGCGGCTTAGAGGCAGACGGCGATCACGGACAGGTTCTTGCCGGCGTAGCCTTCGGCGTCCTGCAGGATCTCGCAGATGACGCCGAAGGAACGGTCCGCGCGGAAAACTGCCGGGACTTCCCAGATGAACGTAATCGGGGCCTGTCCGCCGTCGGAGACCGCGTCGGCGAAGTCATGCAGCGAGTCGTTGAGGGCGTCAAGGTTGACGCCGTAATCCGCCGGGAAGTCGAGCGTTTCTGCGAAAATCGCCAGGACGGTCCGCTTCGTGTCCGCCGCGGGAATCACCAGGGCGCGGCGGCCGGCGTCGTGCACCAGGGCCTGCAGTTCCTCGATGGTCCAGGTGTCTGCGGAGTAGATCTTCATGGGTTCCTTCACTTGCCTTCGATGATGAAGATGAACGAGTTGTAGTGGTCCGCCGTATAGTATTTTTCGCCGGTTTTGCCAGCCACGATCCGGCGGGCGCCCCGGTCTGATTCGCCGGGGGTGCGGACCGTGTATTTCTTGTAGTAGCCCGGCGATTTACGGGGCAGGATCCCCTCGAAATTCCCGAAGGACACGTCATCCCGGGAGTAGGGATACGGGCCGCCCGTTGCGATCAGGGCAAGGGTCTCGCGGGCCTCGGCGGGCAGCTCCGACGCTTTCACCTCGGTGAGCCGGGAAGGGTTCGCGGCGCCGGCCGGGCCCGGGGCAGGGCCCGGGGCCGGGGATCTCGAGGCAGCGGGACCCGGCGGCCCGGGAGCCGCGGCTGCACCGCCGTCGGACGCGGTGACATTTGGCCGGGCAGTCCCGGTCTGCGGGCCTCCGCCCGTCCACACCGCCAGCACCACCAGTGCCGCCAGCAGGGCAAGGAGGGCAAGGAGGGCAACGAGCCGTTGAACCTTCACTGTGACTCTCCCCAAAATTACAGTGACTCTCCCCAAAGTCTCATTGCCTGCCCCATTCCGTTCGGCCGGAACTACGTGCGGTAGATGTTGATGGAATTCGCCTGGATAATGTCCCGCTCTCCGGCAGAGACCCGGACGCCCTGGCGCCGGTCGTGGAGTTCGGAGGTGGTCAGGCGCAGTTCGAAGAGGCGGTTGCCGGTGCCCTCTTCGTTGCTGAGCAGGGGCAGGGTGATTTTGACGTCGAGGGCGCTGCCGTTGACCACTACGAGGCCGTCCACGTGGCCGTCGTCGGAACCGAGCAGGAGCTGGACTACCCGTTGGCCGGGATCGTTCCAGCTGGCTCCGGACATCGTCCCGCCGTGCGCATCGAACCAGTGGAAGTAGGACTGCTGATCGCGCGCCGGGTAGTCGTGCGGCTGGCCGGCCAGGAATTCCCTGCGCAGCCGGATCACACGCTTGGTGGTCCGCAGCATGGCGTGGGATTCCGGGGTGCTGGTCCAGTCGATCCAGGTGATGGGATTGTCCTGGCAGTAGGCGTTGTTATTGCCCTGCTGGGTCCGACCGATCTCGTCCCCGGCGGTCATCATGGGCACTCCGAGGGAGATCATAAGGGACGCCATGAGGTTGCGGCTGGTCTGGGCGCGCCGGGCCAGGACGTCCTCGTCCTCGGTGGGACCCTCAAAGCCGTGGTTGTGGCTGCGGTTGTCGCCGTGGCCGTCACGGTTCTGCTCACCGTTGGCCTCGTTGTGCTTGCGGTCGTAGGAGACGAGGTCCGCCAGGGTGAAGCCGTCGTGGGCCGTGATGAGGTTGACCGAGGCGAGCCTGGACCGGCCCGAGGGCTCAAACAGGCTGGCTGAGCCGGACAGTGCGTCCGCGAGGCGGGCCACCGAGCCGCCGTGACCGCCGGCGTCGATCGCGGCGCGGTCAGCGAGCCAGAAGCTGCGGACGGCGTCGCGGAAGTGGTCGTTCCAGTCCACCCAGCCTGCCGGGAACCGGCCCGTCTGCCAGCCGCCGTAGCCGATGTCCCACGGTTCGGCGATCAGCTTCGTGGCGGAGAGGACGGGGTCACCGGCGACCGCGACGAGGAAGGGGTGCCGGGGATCGAACTCGTTGGCCGCGTTGCGGGCCAGGGTCACCGCGAGGTCGAAGCGGAAACCGTCGATGTGGAACTCGGTCACCCAGTAGCGCAGGGAGTCCAGCACCAGCTGGACCACGCGGGGTTCGCTGAAGTCGAGGCTATTGCCGCAACCGGTGGTGTCCACATATTTGCCGTGGCCGTCATTGCGGTAATACTGCATCTCGCCAAGGCCGCGGAAGCTCAAGGCAGAACCGTCGGTGCCGCCCTCGGCCGTGTGGTTATAGACGACGTCGAGGATGACCTCCAGGCCGGCGGCATGCAACAGCTTGACCATGCCTTTGAACTCGTCCTGGACTGCCTGCGGGCCGGCGTCCTGCGCCGACCGGGTGGCGTAGCCGGGGTGCAGGGCGAAAAACGCCGCCGTGTTGTAGCCCCAGTAGTTCGTCATCCCAAGGTTCTGCAGGTGCGGTTCGTCCACATGGAAGTGGACCGGCAGGAGCTGGACCGCGGTGATCCCGAGCGCGATCAGGTGCTCAATCATGGCCGGATGCGCCATGCCGGCGTAGGTGCCCTGAAGGTTCTCCGGGATGTCCGGGTGGAGTTTGGTCTGGCCGCGGACATGGGCCTCGTAGATGATGCTGTTCCGCCACGGAGTCCGGAGGCCGGAGTCACTGCCCCAGTCGAAGCCGCCGGCCATCCGGACACTGGTGAGGAATTCGTGGCGCTCGTCCACGGCCCGGCCGTAGGGGTCCAGCAGGAGCGGCTGCCCGTCCTCGACGTCGAAATCCACCGTCGGCATGGGCAGCGGGAGCGCCTCATGGCCCGGTGAGCTCCGGAAGCCGTAGCACGACCCGGCGGGAATACCCTCCACCATGCCGTGGTGGACGCCGTCGGTGATGTTGGGCAGCGTCTTGAGCTGCCAGGTGCCGCCGGGCGCCTGATAGGCGATCTCGAGGGTGGCCACCCCGGGAGCGTAGACGGCCACATTGGCGACGGCACCCCGGGGATCGTCAATGGCCGGCGAGCCGGTGCACGGAACGCTGATTCCCAGCGGAAACGCGCGTGAGTCGTCTACGGTGGAAGCTGTGTCTACATAGGTCATAACCATCGCTTAAAGCTTAGCGGGGCCGAACAAATGGCCGTGATCCCGAAACTCTGGTCACGTGCGGTGTACGTAGCCGTGGCGCCGCATACTGGATTGGATCGCCCACTTTGGAGGTAATTGTGCGGGTTGCACTGGCTCAAATCATCACCGGCCGCGATCCTGCCGGGAATCTGGCCCTCGTGGCGGAATACGCCGGCCGGGCCAGGGCCGGCGGCGCGCAGCTCGTGGTGTTCCCCGAAGCGACCATGCGCGCCTTCGGCAATTCCCTGCTCGACGTCGCGGAGCCGCTGGATGGCCCCTGGGCCTCGCGCGTGCGTGCCATCGCGTCGGAGCAGGACATCGTGATCGTCGCCGGGATGTTCACGCCGGGAACCGCGGACGGCGGCGGGGCTCCCGGCAAGGTGCGCAACACCCTGCTGGTCACCGGCCGCGGCGTGGACACGAGCTACGACAAGATCCACCTCTTCGATGCGTTCGGCTTCGAGGAGTCAGACACCGTCGACGCCGGCAGCGAGCCCGTTGTCTTCGAGCTCGGCGGCGTGACTTTCGGCCTGGCCGCCTGCTACGACGTCCGCTTCCCGGACCTGTTCACCGAGAACGCCGACCGCGGTGCCGAGGTCAACATTGTCTGCGCTTCCTGGGGCTCCGGTCCCGGCAAAGCCGAACAATGGAAGCTCCTGGCCCGGGCCCGTGCTGCTGATTCCACCACCCTGGTCCTCGCCTGCGGCCAGGGCGACCCGGCAAGCCTGGGCATCGTCCCCAGGGGAGCGGCGCCCACCGGTATCGGGCACTCCGTCGTCGTTTCCCCCTTCGGAGAGGTCCTCGAAGAGCTGGACGGCGCCCCCGGTCTGCTGTTCGCCGAGCTGGACCCCGCCGTCGTCAAGGAAGCCCGCGCCAAACTCCCGGTCCTCGCCAACCGCCACAAGTTCTAGGCTTACTGTCGGGTTCGCTGCAGTCACCCGCCCGGACCGGCGCGGTGGCCAGTTTCGCCATGGTCACCCGCCCGTTCCGGCGCCTGGCCGTCGCTGAGCTGGCCGTAGCTCGTGTCCGTTGTCGCCTGAGGGGATCGTTGGGCCGCACGGCCGGACAGGTGCCCTACTGCTCTGACGCGGCGGATAAAGCCTGGCGACGCGCAAATTTCCTGGCGCTACTGACATTCCCGTAGCGCCAGGAAATTTGCGCATCGCAGAAAGGAATGCGCGTCGCAGAAGGAACGCGCGTCGCGCGTCTGGACCAGGGTGCCCCGACTCTGGGTGCCAAAGGCAAACGCTCCCCCACGAGACGTGAGGGAGCGCTACTGTCCAAAGCGAGTGGCGCTTAGGGTCGCGAGCCGGAACCGGGGTTTTGCGTAGGAGCGCATCGCCGACCAGAGCGGAACGAGGCCGCCCGAGGCCGAGCGGAGCGTCGGGAGGAAGAAAAGCTCCGAGGAACCTGAACTGAGCTTGCGAAGGTTGGAAGAGGCTGAACGCTAAGCGACGGCAAAACTCCGGTGAGGCGGGCCCAACCAGCGGCGGACCCAGCCCAACCGAAGAACTACTTGGCGGCGCGCTGGCGGGAGATCTCGTAGAGGGAGATGCCGACGGCCATGGAGGCGTTGAGTGACTCCATGGCAGAGTCGATCGGGATTGAAACGATCTGGTCGCAGTTTTCGCGCACCATGCGGCTCAGGCCCTTGCCCTCGGAACCCACAACGATGCAGACCGGCTCGGTGGCGAGGGCCAGCTCGGGCAGCGAAACGTCGCCGTCGCCGTCGAGTCCCAGTACATAGATGCCCATGTTCTTGAACGCCTTGAGCGTGTTGTTCAGGTTCGCGGCGCGTGCCACGGGGACTCGGACGGCGGCTCCGGCGCTAGTTTTCCAGGCCGAGGCGGTGACGCCGACGGAGCGGCGCTCCGGGACGATGACGCCGTGGCCGCTGAAGGCCGACACCGAGCGGATGATGGCGCCAAGGTTGCGCGGATCGGTGATGCCGTCGAGCGCGACGAAGAGCGGGGCGTTGGCCACGTGGCCGCGCTTCCAGCTCTCGAGGGTCTGCTCGGCCAGCTCGTAGGCGTCCTGGTATTCGTACGGCGGGATCTGCAGCACCAGACCCTGGTGGATGGCGTCGTCCGTCATTCGGTCCAGCTCGGGCTTGCCGGTCTCAAGCAGCGGGATGCCGCGCTCAGCGGCCAGCTTGAGGGACTCTTTGACGCGGTCGTCCATCTCGATGCGGATGGCAATATGAAGGGCCTTGGCCGGGATGCCTGCGCGGAGGGCCTCGACGACCGAGTTGCGACCGGTGACGACTTCCTCGGTGGCACGGCCCTTGGGTCCGGAGCGGGCGCCGGCGTTGCGCGCGGCTCCCGGGTGCTTGGCCGCGGAGCGTTCCGCGAGCTGCTTGTTCTTGTGGGCCTTGTGATACGGGCGGTCCTCCGCTTTGGGGGTGGGGCCCTTGCCTTCAAGAGCTTTGCGGCCGTGACCGCCGGTTCCGACGCTGGGGCCCTTCTTAAGTTTGACCGACCGGCGACCGTTGTTGGCCATGAGTTCCACCCTTTTAAATACGCGATTCGTTGACAAGTCTGACCCCCAGTCTACTGACTCGAACTAAATCCCCGACCGGCGGCAGGGCAGGTCCGTGCCCGCAGAACGTTCCATACCCCGAAGGCTCGGCCTGTCAGCCGCGCGTGAGGCTCCAGCTCGCGCCGTCCGGGCCGTCCTCAATCTCAACGCCGGCAGCGGCAAGAGTGTCGCGGATGGAGTCCGAAGCGGCCCAGTCCTTGCTCGCCCGGGCCTGCGCCCTGGCCGCGAGCTGCGCTTCCACGAGGACGCCGAGGGCATTGTTGCTGTGCTCGTCCGCGGCCGGCGTCGCGGTGTCGTTGAGACCAAGGACACGCAGCATGTCGGTGACGCTGGCCAGTGCCTGCCGGGCGGCGTCGGGCTCGCCGGCGATGAGGGCGGTGTTGCCGGCGCGGACCGTGTCGTGCAGTACCGCCAGGGCCTGCGGTACGTTGAGGTCATCGTCCATCGCGGCCGCAAAGGCGTCCGGGACGATGCCGTAGCTGGCGAGGCCGACAGCGCCGTCATGCGTCATGGTGCTCCGAAGGGCGCGGCTGATGAACCCGTCGATGCGTTCGACGGCGGCGCTGGCTTCCAGCAGTGAGGTGGGCTGGTAGTCGAGCACGGAGCGGTACTGGGCCTGGCCCAGGTAGTAGCGGACCACCCGCGGCGGGGCGAGTTCCAGCATTTCGGCCGGGCTGACGGTGTTGCCGATGGACTTGGACATCTTTTCGCCGGCGTAGGTGACCATGCCGTTGTGCATCCAAAAATTGGCGAAGCCGTTGCCCGCGGCCTGGGACTGCGCCATCTCGTTTTCGTGGTGCGGGAAGCGCAGGTCCAGCCCGCCGCCGTGGATGTCGAATTCGGTGCCGAGGTACTTGGTGACCATCGCGGAGCACTCGAGGTGCCAGCCCGGACGGCCGGTGCCCCACGGCGAGGCCCAGCCCGCCGTCGTCGGCTCCCCTTCCTTGTGGCCCTTCCAGAGCGCGAAGTCGCGGGGATCACGCTTCCTGTTGCTGAATTGGGCCTCGACGTCGGGGGCTCCCTGCATGTCATCGATGTCCTGCCGGGTCAGCGAGCCGTACTTGGCCCAGGAGCGCACGTCGAAGTACACGTCGCCGGAATCATCAAGGGCGGGGTAGGCGTGGCCGCGGTCGATCAGCTGCCGGATGAGGGCGTGCATTTCCGGGATGTGGCCGGTGGCGCGCGGCTCATAGGTGGGGCGGGAGACGCCCAGGGTGTCGTAGGCCGCCAGGAATGCCTGCTCGTAGCGGTAGGCCAGCGCCCACCATTCCTCCTCGCGGACCGCGCCCGGCTCGTCCTCGAAGCCAGGGGCGAAGGACGCTGCCGACTTCGCCAGGATCTTGTCGTCGATGTCGGTGACGTTGCGGACGGCGGTGACGCGGAATCCCCGGTACTGCAGCCAGCGGGTGAGCTGGTCGAAGGCAATGGCGGAGCGGATGTGCCCCACGTGCGGCATACCCTGCACCGTGGCGCCGCAGTAGTAGAGGCTCACTTTGCCCGGAACCAGGGGGACGAAGTCGCGGACTTTGGCGGATGCAGTGTCATAGAAGCGCAGGGTCACCGCTCCAGATTAGCCGACGGCGGGCGACGGCGGCGGCGGCGGGCGACGGCGGCGGGCCGGGCGACGACGGCGGGCCGGGCGACGACGGCGGGCCGGGCGACGACGGCGGGCCGGGCGACGACGGCGGGCCGGGCCGACGGCGGCGGGCCGGGCCGACGGCCTTACTTGCAGTACTCGCCGATCTTGTTGTGCTGTTCGGTGAGCTTCTTGGTCTGCTCGGCGCTCTCGGCCCCGAGCGAGGAACCGGCCACCTGCTTCATGGTGTCGGCCATCTCCTGGATCGGGGCCGCCACCTCGGGGGCAACCTTGTCCGCGACGTCCTGGTAGTGCTTGGCGATCTGATCCGCTTTTTGTTGCTGGTTTCCGCTGGGTACGAAGGTGTCCTTGTTCAGGAAGGCACAGCTGTCCTGGACGCTCATCTTCGGCGTCCCGGCGCAGCCGGTCAGCAGCAGTCCCATCGAGAGGACGACGGCGGGCAGCAGCTTTTTCACGGGAGGTCTCCTGGCGATTGCGGGACGGGGGTTCCCCAAGCCTAGGCGACGGACCCCGTGCGTGCTTAGTTCGACGGGTAAACGAGCGCCGTCGCCGTCGCCGAGATACCTTCGCCGCGGCCGGTGAAACCGAGGCCG
The DNA here is from genome assembly GCF_035985125.1 of Arthrobacter sp. CG_A4. Classification (NCBI taxonomy): domain Bacteria; kingdom Bacillati; phylum Actinomycetota; class Actinomycetes; order Micrococcales; family Micrococcaceae; genus Arthrobacter; species Arthrobacter sp. CG_A4. Next base: position 19,186 of record NZ_JAXCID010000021.1, read on the forward strand.
TCGCTGGTGGTGGCGGAGACGCTGACCGGGGCCCCGGCCGCCTCGCCGAGGACGCGCTGGGATTCCTCCCGGCGCGGACCGAACCGTGGCCGGTTGGCGACGAACTGCACGGCGATGTTGCCGATCTCGAAGCCCGCGGCGCGGACTATCCGGGCGGCCTCGGCCAGCAGGGTCACACCCGAGGCCCCGGCATACTCGGGCCGGTCGGTGCCGAAATGCGTGCCGAGGTCCCCGATCCCGCAGGCGGAGAAGAGGGCGTCGGCGGCCGCATGGGCGACGGGGTCGCCGTCGGAATGGCCGGATAGCCCCCGCTCTCCTTCCCAGAACAGCCCGCCGAGCCAGAGTGGCTGGGGTGCGTCGTCCGGGGCGTAGGCGTGGACATCGATGCCGATCCCGGTCCGCGGGATGATGGGACCACTGGACATGCTCAGCCTTCCACCCAGCGCGCGCCCAGCGGGCCCTCAAGCAGCCCCTCGGCGATGATCAGGTCCAGCGGCGTCGTGATCTTCAGCGACTGGCTGGCGCCGCGCACGGCATGGACGGGGACGCCGAGGAGCTCCACCAGCATGGCGTCGTCCGTGACGGCGGCCGCCTGGCCGGCGTCGAACCGGGCCGCGGCGTCGTGGGCGCGTTGGAGGGTGGCGAACTCGAAGCCCTGCGGTGTCTGGACTGCGCGGAGGCTCTCCCGCGGCGCGGTGCCGGTGACCAGCTCCGGGGCCATTGCGGCGTCCTGGCCGGTGGTTGGTTCCACGGTCTTGACTGTGTCCACGACGGGGATCACCGGGATGACAGCGAGGGCGCCGGCGGCGAGGGCCTGTACCACCCGGTGGAAGACGGACTCGGGCGTCAGGGCGCGGGCGGCGTCGTGGACCAGGACGGCCTCCGTCTCAGGAAGGAGCGCCGCCATCGCGGCCCGCACCGAATCGGCCCGGGTGTCTCCGCCGTCGACGATGGTCACCACGGGAAGCTGTCCACCGTTTTCGGTGCCTGCGTTGAGCTGATGTTCGGCTTTGAGCTCCTGTGCGAATGTCAGGCACAGTGCCTGCAGCTCGGGATCTCCGGGCGGGATCGCAATGCAGACCTGCCGCGCGATGCCGGCTGCGGCGACTCCGCGCAGGGCATGGGTGAGGATGCTGTCCCCGCCGAGCGGAACTTTGGCCTTGGGCATTCCGTAGCCCAGTCGCTGGCCGGAGCCGGCGGCCACGACGATGACCGCCGTGGCGGGGATGGTCGATGCAGAGTCCATGGGCTCAAGACTACGTCCCGGCTGCCCCGGTCATCCCACTGAGCTATCAGTTCTGGTCCCTAACGGGCGCCCGGAACGACCCGGACTGATAGCTCAACCCGGCGGCCGGGCTGAAAAGGGCCAAAAAGAAACCCCGGCAGCCTTCAGCTGCCGGGGTTCAATTCTTGTTAGGAAGCCAAGACTTCGTCGAGAACGCTTGCAGCCTTCTCTTCATCCGTCTTTTCGGCCAGAGCCAGTTCTGAAATCAGAATCTGGCGGGCCTTGGCCAGCATGCGCTTCTCCCCTGCGGAGAGACCCCGATCGTGATCACGGCGCCACAGGTCGCGGACGACCTCTGCCACCTTGATGACGTCACCGGATGCAAGCTTTTCCAGGTTTGCCTTGTATCGACGCGACCAGTTGGTGGGTTCTTCAGTGAACTCGGCCCGCAGCACTTCAAAAACGTGCTCCAGACCTTCCTTGCCCACTACGTCCCGGACCCCAACTAGATCAACGTTTTCTGCTGGAACTTCAATGGTCAGATCACCCTGGGCCACCTTGAGCTTGAGATACATCTTCTCTTCGCCCTTGACAGTGCGCATCTTGATTTCTTCAATTTTGGCTGCACCGTGGTGAGGATAAACTACTGTTTCGCCGACCTCAAAAACCATGTGGACATTCCCCTTTCCCGCAGACCAGTTTATCACGTTTAAGGCATATGACTGCCACGGATCGCGCCCGCGAACCGCATGAATCCGGGGGGAATGGCCGTAATCGACCCTCGAAACCCTCTTGACGGATGCGGATATTAGTGCATCGGCCCGCCCTTGCCAAGGGGCCGCGTTGTCCCTGCCGGAGCACCGAACCTGCACCACTGCGTCCTGGCCGAATCCATATTTACCGACGATTACGGATAGGCTATGGCTGAATACTGTTCAAGACTCTCAAGGAGTGCGTGACGTGCGTTTCACTGCGATGAACCGGGGCCGGCGCGGCAAGCTGGCAATGGCAACGGCTGCACTTGGCATCGGCCTGCTGTCGGTCACCGGCTGCGGCTACACCAACCCCCAGCAGACCTCCGCGCAGTACTCGGCGTCGGACGGCACGAATACTGAGCTCGGCCCCCTGCAGCTCCGGAACATGATGATCATATCCGCCGGTGAGGACAGGCCGGGCCGAGTGATCGGCGCCGTCTACAACTCCTCCTCCAGCGCCGTGAAGCTCACCATCACCGGCTCCGGCGGCTCGCAAACCCAGGTTCCGGTCAAGCCGAACTCCTACACGCTGCTCAATGATTCTGCGGATGAGGCCATTCTCAGCAGTACCGGCGGCATCCCGGGCTCCATGTTCGAGGTCAGTATCCTGGAAGACGGCACGAACCAGAATGCCAAGTTCAAGGTTCCTGTCCTGGACGGCACCATCGCCGACTACAAGCAGTACCTGCCGGCCGGCAGCGAGCCCACCGGCTCGGCCACGCCGACGTCGACCCCTTCGCAGAGCGCCGCGGGGGGCCACTAGCCTGCACCGGCAGAAGACCACGCATAGCAAGGGCTCGAACAGAAGAGGAGGGGCACCCGGTCCGGGTGCCTCTCCTCTTCTGTCGCTGCCTTGTGCGAGCGTCGGTGCCGAACCTCCGTGCCGGACTCCGTGCCCCGGTAGCCCCATGGCCGCCTGGCCTCCAGCGGGGCATCTGCCCTTAGGGCTCGAACTTGTAGCCCAGCCCGCGGACGGTGATGAGGAACCGCGGCGCCGAGGGGTCCGGCTCCACCTTGCCGCGCAGCCGTTTGACGTGGACGTCGAGGGTTTTGGTGTCCCCTACATAGTCCGAGCCCCAGACCCGGTCGATCAGCTGCCCGCGCGTGAGCACCCGTCCGGAGTTCCGCAGCAGCATTTCCAGTAGTTCGAATTCCTTCAGCGGCAGCGAGACCTTCTCGCCGGCGACGCTGACCACGTGCCGTTCGATGTCCATCCGGACGGGACCGGCTTGAACGGTGCTGGAGACCAGCTCCTCAGGTTCGCTCTGGCGGCGCAGTACAGCCCGGACGCGGGCGACAAGCTCGCGGGACGAGTAGGGCTTGGTGACATAGTCGTCGGCGCCGAGCTCGAGCCCCACCACCTTGTCGATTTCCGAGTCCTTGGCGGTCAGCATGATCACCGGAACGGAGGAACGCTGCCGCAGCTGGCGGCAGACTTCGGTGCCGGATTGTCCGGGGAGCTGCAGGTCCAGGAGGACGAGGTCGGCGCCGTTGCGGTCGAATTCGGTGATGGCGTCCAGCCCGTTATCGACCACCGCAACCTCGAACCCTTCCTTGCCCAACAGGTATGACAGCGGGTCGCTGAACGATTCTTCGTCCTCGACTATCAAAATCCTACTCAAGCGCTAGCTCCTTGTTCATGGACGCCGGCGGCGTCGCTGAGTTGTGGGGTGACGGCCTTCGCCGCCGTGACGGCCTGCGCCGCGGGTTTGCGTGCCGCGGGGGCCACGGCGTCGTCCGGGCCTTCCATCTCAGGAAGCCGGATAGTGAAGGTGGAGCCCTGCCCCGGCTGTGACCAGAGGGTCACTTCGCCGCCGTGGTTGGAGATGACGTGTTTGACGATGCTCAGACCCAGGCCGGTGCCGCCGGTGTGGCGCGAACGGGCTGCGTCCACGCGGTAGAAGCGCTCAAAGACGCGCTCCTGGTCCTCGGGGCTGAGCCCTTCGCCCTGGTCCGTCACCGCCACCGACACCAGTCCGTCCTTGGCCCGCACACCCACGCCCACCCTGGTGTTTTCCGGCGAGTAGCGGATGGCGTTGTCGATCAGGTTCCGGAGCGCGGTCACGAGCAGGTCCTGGTCGCCGTAGACCATCGCGTCCGGGTGTCCGCCGACGACCAGCTCGATGTTCTTGCTTTCGGCTGGGAGCTGGGACCGGTCCACGGCCTCGGACACCACCGTGTTGATATCCACGGGCCGTCCCTGCTGCGCAACATTGGCGCCCTGCAGGCGGGAGAGCTCGATGATGTCCTGCACCAGGGCGGCCAGCCGGGCGGATTCCTTGTGCATGCGCTTGGCAAAGCGCCGTACTGCCTCCGGATCGTCCGCGGAGGACTCGAGGGCCTCCGCCAGCAGCGAGATGGCTCCGACCGGCGTCTTCAGTTCGTGCGAGACGTTGGCAACGAAGTCGTTCCGGACTTCCTCGGTGCGGGTGAATTCGGTCCGGTCATCGGCCAGCAGGAGGATGTAGTCTTCGGCGATCACGGCCGCCCGGATCTGGACCACGATGGTGCCCTGGCCCAGCGGACCGCGAGGCAGTTCGAGCTGCTTCTCGACGATGACGCCGTCGCGCCGGACCCTGGCTGTCATTTCCAGCAGCTGCTGGTGCACCACCGTATGGCCGCGCACCAGGCCATACGCGTAGGCGGCGGGACTTGCCCGGACGACGCCGTCGATCGCGTCCACCACCACGAAGGCCCGGCCGATGACGGCAAGCACCTGCGCGGCGCCCTCGGGGATTGACGGGTCCTCGAACCCGCTGTCCACCAGCTGGCGCTGCTGCTCGCTGACCCGGAACGCGAGCGCGCCGAACATGCCAAGAGACAGGCCGACCAGGCCGGCGATCACGCCGATGAGCATTGGATCCACGGCTCCAGCTTATGCTCTGGCCCGCGGCGGAAACCGTAATCTCCTGCTAATCCGGTTCCGGTTCAGCTAACGTTCATCTATTGGGGCGTAACAGTTCACCGGACACTGCAAGAGTTGACAGTTGAAGCGCCGCCAGGTGAACCGAAATAGTCCCGCCACTGTGGTGGCCGGCAATATTTCCGAGGAAAGGACGCACACGTGCGTAAGGTTTTTCAGGAAGAGCTCGCCCAGGTTGGGGAGCAGCTCGTCGAAATCTCCAAGCTGGTCAGTGAGGCCATCGAGAAGGCCGCTACTGCCTTCGAAGGCGCCGACATCGATCTCGCCGAGGACGTCATCGCGGCCGATGCCCGGATCGACTTCCTGCAGAACAGCCTCGACGAGCGTGCCATCGACATCCTGGCGCTGCAGGGCCCGGTGGCCAGCGACCTGCGGATGCTGGTCGGCGCGCTCCGGATGAGCGCCTCCCTTGAGCGCATGGGCGACCTCGCCCGCCACCTCGCCCAGCTCGCACGCCTTCGCTACCCGGCCACAGTGGTGCCCGCCCGGCTGCAGGAGACGTTCAAGAGCTTTGCCGCGCAGGACGCGCTGATCGCCAGCAAGCTCACCGTCCTGCTGGAAACCCGCGACCTCGAAGTTGCCCGGGACATTATGAAGGCCAACAGCGCCGTCAACGATCTGCACCTCAGCGTCTTCAAGGAGATCGCCCGCAGCGACTGGCACGAGTCCCCGGCCACCACCGTCGACGTCGCCCTGGCCAGCCGCTATTTCGAACGCTTCGCGGACCACGGCGTCTCGGTCGCGCAAAAGGTCACCTACCTGGTCACCGGCGCCTGGCAGCCGAACAGCATCGAACACAGCTAGCCCTGCTCCTGGCAGCACTGAAGAACGCACGACGACGGCCGGTCACCTTGGGGGGTGACCGGCCGTCGTCGTTAAGCCGGTGAACCTACTTCTTGCCCTGGTTGGCGACCGCCTGGACGGCCACGGCGGCGGCCTCGGGGTCGAGGTAGGTGCCGCCCGGGGTGAGCGGCTGGAAGTTCTCGTCCAGTTCATATACGAGCGGGATGCCGGTGGGGATGTTCAGGCTGGCGATGGCCTCGTCGCTGATGCCGTCAAGGTGCTTGACGAGGGCGCGCAGCGAGTTGCCGTGCGCTGTGACCAGCACGGTCTTGCCGGCCTTGAGGTCTGCCTTGATGTCCGATTCCCAGTACGGCAGCAGGCGGATCAGGACGTCCTTGAGGCACTCGGTGCGGGGCAACGCGTCGCCGAGGCCCTCGTAGCGCGGGTCCCCCACCTGGGAGAACTCGGAATCGTCGGCCAGCCGCGGCGGCGCGGTGTCGTAGGAGCGGCGCCAGGTCATGAACTGCTCTTCGCCGTATTCGGCGAGGGTCTGCGCCTTGTCCTTGCCCTGCAGCGCGCCGTAGTGGCGCTCGTTGAGTCGCCAGTCGCGCTTGACCGGGATCCAGCCGCGGTCCGCCTTCTCCAGGGTCAGGTTCGCCGTGTTGATGGCCCGCTTCAGCAAGGAGGTGTAGACGATGTCCGGGAGGATACTGTTCTCCACCAGAAGCTCGCCGCCGCGAACCGCCTCGACACGGCCCTGGTCGTTGAGGTCAACGTCCACCCAGCCGGTGAACAGGTTCTTGGCGTTCCATTCGCTGTGGCCGTGGCGCAGCAGAATCAGCTTGTAAGTCATGGTTTTTATCCTAGCTGAGCGGCCACGGGAGTCGCCCAGCGTTACATTCCGCCGCCTCCACCCCAACGCGGGGTCACTTCCGGCCCATGCGGGGCCCCGGGATGGGCCGGAAGTGACCCCGCGTTGGAGGATAGGGTAGGGCTGTGGTGCAGAAGGCTGAACGGGTGCAGTCCCCCCGGAACGAGGGCGGGGCGGCCGGTGTTACCCGGGCCGGTGGTCCCCGGGCCGGTGTTCCCCGGGCCGGCAGGCCGGTGGGCAACGTCACCCGCGGCACCACCAACCCGAACCGGATGCGCCGCCTGGACCGCTGGCTGACCGGGCCCCAGGCCTGGCGGCTGCGCGCGGCGGCCGATCCCCTCGTGGTGGACCTCGGTTACGGCGCCTCCCCGGCCACCGCCGTCGAACTCTTTGACCGTCTGTCCGTGATCAGACCGGACGTGCGTGTGGTCGGCATCGAGATCGAACCCGAGCGCGTCCGGCTGGCCAAGGAACTGGAACGCCCGGGACTCAGCTTCCGGCTGGGCGGCTTCGAATTGCCGGTGCCCGGCCGTCCGGTGCTGGTGCGCGCGTTCAACGTGCTGCGGCAGTACGAGGAGGGCGACGTCGCGGACCTCTGGCGGCTGGTGCAGGGCCGGCTGGCCGCGGACGGCCTGTTCATTGACGGCACGTGCGACGAGATCGGCCGCCGCGTCACCTGGGTGGCGCTCGACGGCGAGAAGCCGCTGAGCCTGAGCCTGTCCCTGCGGTTCGGCAGTTTCAGCTTGCCCTCGGAGGCGGCGGAACGGCTGCCGAAGGCCCTCATCCACCGGAACGTGCCGGGAGAGAAGATTCATGCCTACCTGCAGGCGATGGACAAAGCTTGGCTGGAGGCCGCGCCGCTGGCGTCGTTCGGGAACCGGCAGCGCTGGTCGGCCATGTGCCAGTCGCTGCTCGACGCCGGCTGGCCGGTCCGGGACGGGCCCTCGCGCTGGCGCTTAGGCGAACTGACCGTGGGCTGGGACGCCGTCGCACCAACCCTTTAGCCCCGGTGGGCCCACGCCGGCAGGGTTCCTTGAGCGAGCCTGCGAGCTTAGGGGGCCGGTGGGGATCACCAAGGGCCGTAGGGGCCCTGGTTCCGGCTTCCGCCGCGGCCCGCATCCGTGACGGCGGGGCGGACGTCGGCGAGGTACACGGACGCCGCGGTCACAGCCGCGATCCCGAACAACCCCAGCGGGCCAAGGAACCCACCGCCACCGCCCAGCACCGACAGCAGGGAGAGTACACCGATGGCCGTGGCGCCGCCGGTCAGGGCCAGCCAGAAGGTCTTCGTCCGCTTGGACACGGCTTCAAAAACCGGGCCCTTGTGGCGGACGCAGTCGAAGAACGCCCACCCCTCGATGGCAAGGGCTGTTAGGGCCAGGAGAAAGTAGATCCCTGTTTCGGCATAAAAGACCAGCATTGTTCCGTCCATGCCCCCAGCCTATCCGTCCAATGTGGCCAAAGCCTGCTCCAAATCGGCCCACAGGTCCTCAACGTTTTCGATTCCCACGCTCAACCGGACGAGGTTGTCGGGAACACTGGCCGGCTCCGCCGCGTGCCGGCGGCGCCGTTCGATCAGGGATTCCACGCCGCCCAGCGACGTGGCCGGCAGCCACAGCCGCAGCGCCCGGATCATCCGGTCTGCCGCGTCGGCACCGCTCAGCCCTCCGGCCGCAGTGCCAACCGGCGACATCTCAATACAGAGCACGGAGCCGAAGCCCTTCATCTGGGACCTGGCCCGCTGGTGGCCGGGGTCCGTGGCGAGACCCGGGAACCGGACGCTGCCGATTCTGGGGTGTGTGCTCAGCCGCCCGGCCAACACAGCCGCCGAGGCCTGCGAGCGCTCCACCCGCACCGCAAGCGTGCGCAGGCCGCGCAGCGCCAGCCACGCCTCAAAGGGCCCGGCGATCCCGCCATGGATGGTGCGGTGGTGCAGCAGCGTGGCGCGGAGGCCAGCGTCGGACGTCACGAGGGCGCCCAGCACCACGTCGGAGTGGCCGGAGAGGTACTTCGTCACCGAATGCAGCACGACGTCGGACCCCAGCGAGAGCGGCTGCTGCACGAGCGGGGTGGAGAAAGTGTTATCGGTGACGACGACGGCGCCCGCGGCGTGCGCCGCAGCGGCCAGCGCGCGGATGTCCGCGACGCCGAGCATCGGGTTGGTGGGACTCTCCAGCCAGAGCATGCTCGCCGCTTTACCGTCCGCCGGCGCGAGCTGGTCCAGGACGGCGTCGGTGTCCGCGATGTCGACTGTCCGCAGCTCCAGGAAGCCCTTCTCCGCCAGCTCCGTAGCCATCACCAGCGAACCGGCGTAGCTGTGCGAGGGCATAACCAGCACTCCCTGCAGGGGAACCAGGGACAGGGCAGAGCTCACGGCGGCCAGCCCCGAGGCGTAGAGCAGGCCGGGCAGGCCGGCACCCTCAAGCTGTGCGAGGGTCTCCTCGAACGGATCCCAGGTGGGGTTGGAATACCGGCCGTAGCCACGGTCGCCGTCGCCGAGGGGCCCGGTGCCAAAATAGGTGGAGGACAGCACCAGCGGAGGGTTAACCGGCTGATCGCGTTCGCGCGGCGGACGGCCGGCGGCCACCACCACCGTTTCGGCGGAAAGCGAGGCTGCCTGTTCTTCGGAAAGACTCATGGTCACAGGGTACTTCGGCACCGCGGAGGGCCGCGACGGCGTTACGCCGGGCACCGTGAAGTCGGTGGTTGTCGGTACTCTAGAACAGTGACCACCCAGAACCCCGGACTGTTTATTGCCTTCGAAGGCGGCGACGGCGCAGGAAAGTCCACGCAGACGGCAGAACTGGCCGGGGCCCTTGAGTCGCGCGGCCTAACCGTGCTGCGGACCCGCGAACCGGGCGGCACCCCGATCGGCGAAAAGCTGCGCTCGCTCGTGCTGGACCACGGCCACGGCCACATCGATGCCCACACCGAGGCCCTCATCTTCGCGGCTTCCCGGGCCGCGCACGCCGGCCAGGTCATCCGTCCTGCCCTGGCCCGCGGCGAGATCGTCCTCACCGACCGCTACATCGATTCCTCGGTGGCCTACCAGGGTGCCGGCCGCGATCTGGGCACCGAGGCTGTCCGCGATCTCAACGAATGGGCCACCTCGGGACTGCAGCCGGACCTGACGGTACTGCTCGACGTCGACCCGGCGGTGGGCCGCCGCCGCCGCACCGCGGGGGACGCCGCCGAAGACCGCCTCGAATCCGAGGCCGACGACTTCCATGCCAGGATCCGGACGGCCTTCCTCGACCTCGCCGCGGCCCGGCCGGAAAAATACCTCGTACTCCCCGCCCATCTCCCGGTTGACGAACTCGCCGCACGGATCCTCAAGCGCGTCGGGTCCCTGCTGTCCCTCCCGGGCAGTGTGAGAGCATGACCGTCTGGGACGACCTGCAGGGCCAGGCCGCCGTCGTCGCCCAACTGCGCCAGGCCGCCCAGGGCGAGGGACCCACCCACGCCTGGCTCTTCACCGGCCCGCCCGGTTCCGGCCGGTCCAACGCTGCCAAAGCCTTTGCCGCCGCCTTGAACTGCGACCAGGAAGACCTTGGCCGGCGCGGCTGCGGGAGCTGCGCGGCCTGCCTGACAATCCTCGGCGAGACACACTCCGATGTGGCCTTCGTGCGGACCGAAAAAGTCACCATCACCATCGATGAGGCACGCGACCTCGTCTCGACGGCGGGGAACCGGCCCTCCTCTGCCCGCTGGCGCATCATCGTGGTGGAGGACGCGGACCGGATGGCCGAACGCACCACCAACGTGCTGCTTAAGGCCATCGAGGAGCCTACCCCGCGCACCATCTGGATGCTGTGTGCCCCGTCCCCCGCCGATGTGCTCGTGACGATCCGTTCCCGCTGCCGGCCGGTGGCGCTGCGGCTTCCGCCGCCCGCCGACGTCGCGGCCCTGCTGGTCAAGCGCGACGGCGTGGACCCGGCCGTCGCGGAACGTGCGGCCCGGGCCGCGCAGAGCCATGTGGGGATCGCCCGCCGTCTCGCCCGGGATCCGGATGCCCGGGCGCGCCGGCTCGAGACAGTGCGGTTCCCGCTTGGCCTCCGCGGCGTCACGGCCGCTGTCCTGATGGCGGAAAAGCTGGTCAAGATCGCCACCGCGGAAGCCAACAGCTCCAACGATGAGCGCGACGCCGCCGAGAAGGTCGCGCTGCTCGCCACCCTCGGGGCGCCCGAAAGCGGCGCGCTGCCGGCGGCCATGCGGGGCCAGGTGAAGCAGCTGGAGGATGACCAGAAGCGCCGTGCCAAGAGATCCGTCACGGATTCCCTCGACCGCACCTTGACCGATCTGCTGTCCTTCTACCGTGATGTCCTGATCATCCAGATGGGGAACGCCGTCGAACTCGTCAACGTTGACTTCAGGAGCGAACTCGACGAATTCGCCCGCCACTCCACCGCCGAAACCACCCTGGCCCGCATGGACGCCATCAACAAGGCCCGCAAACGGATCACCACCACCAACGTGGCTCCGCTTCTGGCCATCGAGTCCATGGCCAGCAGCCTCATCTGATCCCCGGCCGCCCCGGTCCTTGCCCGCCGGCCCTTCGCCCCGTTCCAATCCCCAGGGAGAACCGCATGAAGTCTGCACGAGACGTGCCCGCCCGATTCCGATCCGCAGCGATCGGCGTACGGGCCGCTGCCGGCGCCCTGGCCCTGGCGCTGGTGCTTGCCTCGTGCAGTGTCTTTGGCGGCGGCGACAGCGCCTCCAAAGACGCCGCCAACCCCGATCCGGCGATCGCGGCCGCGGCCCCCGCCGAGCTCCGGAGCTTCTACACCCAGCAGGTGAACTGGACCGGCTGCGAGAACGGTTTCACGTGCGCCAAGATCAAAGTCCCGCTGGACTACAGCAAGCCGGACGGCGAAAGCATCGAAATTGCCGCGCTCAAACTGTCCACCAAGGGCAACAGCAGGAAGGGCAGCCTGCTGGTCAACCCGGGCGGCCCCGGCGGCTCAGGCTACGACTTCGTCCGGGATTCCGGCGCCACCACCATCTCGGAGAACGTGCGCTCCAACTACGACATCGTCGGTTTCGATCCGCGCGGTGTGAAGCGCTCGGCCCCGGTCATGTGCCTCACGGACCAGGAGCGCGACGCCGCCCGGGCGAAGATCTATAAACTTGACACGGACGCCGGTCTGGCGGAGGCCATTGCAGACAACAAGGTAATCGCCGCCAAGTGTGCCGAAAAGACCGGCCCCGTGCTCGGCCACGTCGACACAGCCAGCGCCGCCAAGGATCTCGACATTCTGCGCGGCGTGCTCAATGACAGCAAGCTGAACTACCTCGGCTACTCCTACGGCACCTTCCTCGGTTCCACCTACGCCTCGCTGTTCCCGGACAACGTCGGCCGGATGGTCCTCGACGGCGCGCTGGATCCGTCCCTCAGCTATGAAGAACTCACCAGCGGGCAGGCCAAGGCCTTCGAGAAGGCCATCCTGGCGTACGTGAAGCATTGCCTCGATAGCAACGGCTGTCCGCTCAGCGGCACCCCGTCGGAGGCCGTCGGCCAGATCCAGGACATCATCAAGGCCGTGGAGGCGGACCCGAAGTCCGCGAAGGACGGCCGGGTAGTCAACGCCTCCACGTTTGTCAGCGGCTTTATCCTGCCGTTCTACAACGATGACAACTGGCCCGTGCTCACGCAGGCCCTGGATAGCGCGTTGAAGGGCGACGTGACGCCGATGCTCCGGCTCGCCGACCTCGGCGCGGACCGGGAGCCGAACGGCAGCTACTCCGCAAATTCGGCCTTCGCCTTCACCGCCGTCAACTGCCTGGATTACCCCATGGTGACGGACACCGCCGGCATGCGGGCCGACGAGCAACAGTTACGCCTGGACTCCCCCACGCTGGGCTCCGCCTTCGCCTATGGCGGCACGAACTGCAAGGACTGGCCGTACAAGAACGTCCGGACGCCGGCCCCGGCGGAGTACAAGGGATCAGCAGAAATTCTGGTGGTGGGGACCACCGGCGATCCGGCGACGCCGGTGGAATGGGCCAGCTCGCTGCGCAAGCAGCTCGGCAACGCCTCGCTGCTGACGTGGAAGGGCGAAGGGCACACCGCCTACGGCCGCTCCAACGATTGCATCGCCAAGGCTGTGGACGGCTATCTTGTGGACGGTAAGTCACCGGCGGACAACACCGTCTGTTGAGGACCGGCGGAGGCTTCTGAATGACCCGGAACAGCCCATTTTGACCCGGGCGCCGGGACTCCATTACAGTTATCTCTTGCATGATCCGCCCGGTTCGCCGGGATTCATGCGGTTGCTTCCTTAGCTCAGTTGGTAGAGCGTCTCACTCGTAATGAGAAGGTCGCCAGTTCGATTCTGGCAGGAAGCTCGGAAAGAACCCCCGGAAATCAACGATTTCCGGGGGTTCTTGCGTTGCTGTCTGGCAGCCCCGTTTCGGGCGGCACGGCGAAGCCGGGGCGAGCTCCGGTCCCGGGCGGCACGGACACTGGCCGGCCGGTCCCGGAAGCTGCGACCAGCGGTCGCAGAATGTCAGCCGAGGCCCAGAATTGTGTTGACCATCTGGGTCAGCTCGGCACTTGCCTCGGGGGTGACGGTGGCGCCGCCTTTCACGACGGTGGCGGCGAGGTTTCCCTTGATACCCGTCACCGTCAGAGCTGTCTGCGTGGCGCCGGTTGCCAGGGTTTGTTTGGTCAGGGCCCCATAGGAGTCGTCCCCGGACGTCACAGCGACCACGGGGGTGGTCTCGGAGGTGACTTTCTGGCCACCGACTTCAATGGTGAAGCTTTTGCACTGCTCGGCCGCGGCCCGGGAAGCCTTCAGAGTGCCGGTCAGGGTCTTGGCATCCTTGAGGGCGATGACGGTTACGATGATTGCCGTTTTATCGGCGGCCGAGGCGGTGGTGGCTCCGGCATACGTGCTGTCCTCCGGGACCTGGGAACTGCTGTCGACGAAGACCTTGCAGGCTTCCGGTGTGACGACGGCGCTCTTGAGTAATTCTCTGGCCTTGATGATGCCCTCATCAATTTGTGCGGCCGGGATCACGGTGAGCGGCCGGCCCTGGGAGTCCTTGAGTGTGGAGAGCAGGCCTGTCAGGTCCGCGTTGCTGTAGGTCTTCGCAGGCGTGGGGGTGGCAGTCGCTGGCGGAGTCGCCGTCGTCGTCGCCGGTGCCGGTGCGGTGCCGGTCCCGGTACCGCACCCGGCCAGCGCCAGGAATGCTGCCAGGAGGAGGGCCGCCGGTGTGGTGCGTGGATGCATGAGTGTCCCCAATCGTTGACCGGTCCGCTCCCGGATATCGGGGGCGCGTTCCGGAACCCACCAGCCGTCGCGTCCTCAGGGATGCACCCGGCAGGTGTGGCGTATTGCGGCACGCCGGAAAGAGGTGGAAGGGGGCGCTGCGGCTGACGTCCGGCAATCCGAAACTTCGGCGCAACAGCCCTCTCCGACACCGCTGTCTGAGGCGATGTCGCCAACATATAACATGCTGTCCTCATGGCAATAGAGAGGCGGCTACCTGTTTTCCGCTATTTCTACCTTTCCATCGATGTGCCGGGAATCCGGCCGGCGCACCAGTAGCGCGGAGCTGGCGGATTCTGGAGCGGACCAGCGGGCGCCGCGTTTGACCGCCGCGTCCCGCGCAGGGGAGCTGCTGCCGGTATCGTAATCTCGTTACGGCATCACGCTGCGAGAAGACCGGCCGCGTGCCGCCGCGTGCGAATCTTCACTCGCGACCGCCTTGCGCGGCATCGGTACGGAACGGGGAGTACAAATGAAGGGCATCATTTTCAATTTGCTCGAGGAGGTGGTCATCCAGCACCACGGCGAGGACACTTGGGACGACCTGCTGGACGGAGCCGGATTCAGCGGATCGTATACCTCCTTGGGCAGCTATCCGGATGAGGACGCTCTTCGCTTGGTCAGCCTTGCCGCCGAGTCTTTGAATTCGACGCCCTTCGACATACTGCGGTGGTTCGGGCAGGAAGCCATGCCGCTGCTCGCCGTCCGGTATCCGGGCTATTTCCGCGGACACGCCACCACCCGGCCGTTTGTGCTCAGCGTCAACAGCATCATCCATCCTGAGGTCCGGATGATCTATCCTGGCGCTGATGTCCCCACCTTCGGGTTCCGGGACGAGCCGGACGGTTCGCTGGAGATGACCTACAGCTCCGCCCGCCGGCTTTGTGCGCTGGCCCACGGTTTCCTTGAAGGCGCCGCCGCCCACTATGGCGAAACCGTCGATTTTGACCAACTCCAGTGCATGAACCTGGGCGCCGCAAGCTGCGTGTGCCGCGTAACCTTCCACGGCGCGAAGCCGGCCTGAGCACCATGGATAGCCTGCAGAGGGCCGAGGCGGAGAACAGCAAGCTTCGACGGCGGCTCCAGCGTGAACGCGCCGCCCGCCTTGAAGCAGAATCGATCGCGGAGGAAGGGCTTCGCCGGCTATTCGCGAAGAATCAGCAGCTACTGCTCCTGGAAGCCATCGCGGACGCCGCCAATCAGGCTGTATCCGTTGCCGACGCGTTAGCGTCCGCTGTGCGCTCTGTCTGCCAGTTCACCGTCTGGCAGGTAGGCCATGCCTACGTGGTAGCCGGCGACGGGTCCGAGGCTCGTCTGCTCTCAACGTCCATCTGGCAGGGCGTCCAGGAGAAGCATCTCCGAGATTTTAGTCAGTCCGCTGAGGCCGCGGACTTCGACTCCGGCGCCGGCCTGCCCGGCCGGGTCCTGGCCGGGGCAGCGCCCGCCTGGATCCCGGACATCGCCCTCGACCCCGATTTTCCGCGGGCGGCCGCGGCCGAACGGATCGGGCTCAAGTCCGCCGCCGCCTTCCCGGTCCTGATGGGCGATGAGGTGACGGCGGTCCTGGAGTTTTTCGCTGACCGCGTGCTGGAACCGGACGAAACGCTGCTTCGCTTGATGGCAAGAATCGGTACGCAGCTCGGCCGCGTGGCCGAACGCAACCGTGCCGAAAACCGGTTGCTTCACGACGCCTTCCATGACCGGCTGACGGGCCTTCCCAACCGTTCCCTGTTTGCCGACCGGCTGGCCCATGCGGTCGCACACCATCGCCGGCAACGCGATGACACCTTTGCGGTGCTGTTCATTGACCTTGACGATTTCAAGAGGGTCAATGACAGCCTGGGCCATCGTGCCGGCGACGACCTGATCGTCCAGTTGGCGGTGCGATTGAAGGCGTGCCTGCGGGAGGAAGACACGCTGGCGCGGATAGGCGGAGATGAGTTTACGGTGCTGCTGGAGGGCGCGGCAGACGTCAATGACGCAAAATGCGCGGCCGAACGCCTCATGGCAGCCCTTAGACAGCCCTTCACCATTGACAACGAGGAAGTCTTCGCCGGCGCCAGCATTGGCATCACCGCCGGAACAGCGGGCCATGAATCGGCCGATGAACTGCTGCAACATGCGGACCTTGCCATGTACCGGGCTAAAGCCCTGGGCAAGGGCCGCTACGAAATCTACGATCCTGCCGCGCATGAAAGGTCCGCCGGCGGCGTTCCGCCGGAGACATGGCTGGCGCCGCGCGCGACCTGACGATGAGTCGGTCCGTCATGATCAGCCGACCATCGCCAGCACTATGTCCGTCCGCTGGCCCCGGCGCGGGGCATGTCCCGTAGGCCAACGTCCGGTCCGCGGGGGACATGCCCATTCTTCGCATCCAGGACTGGGCACAATGACACTTTGTCCATCCGCTGGCCCTCGCGCGGAGCATGTGCCTGAGCCCGGCCATCCCAACCGCCGGACCCAGACCCTCAACGAGTTCAAGAAAATGCCCACCGTTACGACGTCGTCGCTCTTTAGACCCGTCTGCGGCGTCGTCGGCTTGCGTCGGCACTACGAAACACTGCGAAGCGCTACCTGGCCGTCAGCACCGGGTTGACCGGAGCCGTCACGGCATCCACCTGCAGGCCCACGGTGCGCTTCTGCCCGGCGCTGATCGCCGTGGCCCACTCCGAGCCGGTGCAGGTGACCGAAACCTTGGCGATAAACGTGCACTTCACGCCCCAGGAGTTGACGATCCTCGTGACGTTCGGGTCCGGCCAGGTCACGGACCAGGTGAGGGCGCTCCGGAGCCCGGTGACGTCGATGTTGGCAACGTAGCCGCCGGCCCAGGAGCTGGCGAGCCGCCAGGACGCGCTGATCGCTGCGCCCGTCGTCGGGGCGGGCGAGGGGACCGCCGTCGGGGTCGGGCTGGGCGTAGCCGTGGCGGTTGGCATGACGGTCGCCGTCGGGGTCGGGGTTGCCGTCGCCGTCGCCGTCGGGGTCACTGGTGCCGTCGCCGTCGCGGTTGCCGTCGGGACCACGGGCGTGCCGCCCAGGATCGGTGCCAGCGCGGCCAGCTTGGCCGCCTCCGGCGTGCGCCAGTCCGCCTGGACGAGGCCACCGGTGACGCCGCTGTTCGGGTTGAACGACCAGTAGGCAAAGCTCATGCCGTTGCTGCCCAGATAGGAGACGATCCGCTCCATCCACTGCTGGTCCGAGGTGGTCTGCAGGGCGCTGCCGAACTCGCCGAGCAGGACCGGGGCGATGCCTTGCTTCTGGAGGTAGCCCCAGTTCTTGTCCCAGACGGCGGGCAGGTTGTTCGGGTAGTTCGCGTCGCTGAACCACTTCTGCGCGTATAGGGAGGCGGGGTAGTCGTGCGGCGAGTAGACAACGCGGTTGGGGGTGTCCAGGAGGACGGGTTTCGCTCCGGCGTCGGCGAGCCCGCCGCCCCACCAGGTGGCGGTGCCGTTGCCCTGGTTCTCGATGCCTTCGACCAGGATCAGCAGCTTCGGGTTGGAGGCCAGGACGGCGTTGCCGCCGCGGGTGGCTGCCGCGTGCCAGTCGGTCGCCGCGGAGCCGCCCCAGCTTGCGGCCCCGGCCGGCTCGTTGTGGAGGTCCGCGCCGATGACGGTCGGATCATTCGTGTAGCGCTCGGCGAGCATCTTCCAGTCGGAGATCCACTTCGACTCCGGGTAGGCGGAGGTGTACCAGAGCGGGGACTGGTCGGCGCTGGACGGACGGTGCCGGTCCAGGATGATCTGCAGGCCGTTGGCCTTGGCCCGGGCAATGACGATGTCCATCAGGACCAGCGGCGTCTTGCCCTCGAGGGCATACGCCCGGTTTGCCCAGTAGTTCAGGTTGCCCTTGATGGACGTCGCGGCGAGGCACTCGTTGGAGAACGGCAGCCGGACGGTGTTGAAGCCCATCGACTTGATATTGGCCAGGGCATCGTCGATGGTGAGGGTCCCCCACAGGCCGTGCGGCATGCAGTCGGAGGTCTCCATGCCGAACCAGGATGTCGCCTTGATCGTGTACGCGGCGTTGTTCGAGTCGCGGATCGTCCCGCCGTCGGTGTGCAGCCAGCCAGTCGCGGGCGTAATGGCTGCGGTCTCCGGCGTCAATGCGGTGCCACGCGGGCCGGCAGCCTGAGCCGAGACGGCGAAAGCGGACAGGGCGAGCGCCACGGCCACCGCGCCGCTCAACAGTCCGGCCGCCACGGCATTTCGACTTCCGCGGGCATGGCGTGGCATGTGCGTAAACAGCTTCACATTTTCCTCCGTGTGTGGTGTTCCGGCACAGTGCGGAACGGCAAACAAAAAGTATCAAGCCCGGGCGGAAAATATGCCCTTTTACGAATATTTCCTGCCGTGCCGAGGTGGAGAGGGATGTGCGACTCTTGCCTTTGCACGCACCCGTCGGCGAGTCTTGGGACATGGAAATGCCAGAGCGGACGCAGGCAGGACCTTCCGGATCGCCGGGCATGACGCGGCGGATCGTCTGGGGCCCGGTGATCGGGTTCGGCCTCGTCAGCCTGGCCGCCGACATCGTGTCCGACGGCGCCCGCCCGCTGGCGGGTCCCCTGCTGGCCCAGCTCGGCGCCTCGGCACTGCTCGTCGGCCTCGTGACCGGCGGCGCCGAAGCCGCCGCCCAGGGGCTGCGCCTCGTCTTTGGTCCGTGGTCCGACCGCACCCGCAGGTATTGGACGTTCACGCTGGCCGGCTACGCACTCACCGCTGTCTGTGTGCCCTTGCTTGCCCTCGCGCCACTGGTCGGGGCGGCGGGGCTGGTCCTCGCTGCTGTTCTCATCATCGGAGACCGGGTCGGCAAAGCCGTCCGGAGCCCGGCCAAGACCGTCCTGCTGGCAGCCGCTGCCAAGCCCGTCGGGCGCGGCCGCGGGTTCGCGGTCCACAAATCCCTCGACCTCACCGGGGCACTGCTCGGGCCGCTCCTGGTCTCGGCGGTGCTTGCCGCCACCGGCCTCATCTCGGCGGCTCTCGCGGTATTGGCCATCCCGGCAGCGGCGGCCCTGGCCCTGCTGGTCTGGCTGCGCCGTCGGGTCCAGGACCCTGGCAGCGGCCGTCCGGCGGCGTCCGCGGCCACCGCCGGCGCCGCGGACCCTGCCGGCGCTGCAGAAGCTGCCGGCCACCCGCCGTCGTTGCTCACCGGAAGCTTCGCCCTCTTCGCCGTCGCTGGCTTCTTTTGGAGTGCGGGGCTGGTGGCTTTCGGCGTCATCTCTTTCCACCTGACGACGACGGTGGCCGTACCCGTCGCCGTGGTCCCGTTGATGTACGCGGGGGCGATGGCGGCGGCGGCCCTCGGCGCCCTCGCCACCGGCGTGCTGTACGACCGGGCCGGCGCTGCCGTGCTCCTTGGGCTGCCCCTGCTGATCGCCGCCGTGCCGGTCCTGGCGCTGGCCCCGGGGGCCGGGCTGGTTCTGGCCGGCGTCCTGGTCTGGGGCGTCGCCACGGGCATCCAGGATTCGACGGTCAAGGCGCTGATCGCCGATCTGGTGCCGGAGTTCCGGCAGGGCACAGCCTACGGCGTCTTTGCTGCCTTCCAAGGGGCCGGGGCGCTGGCGGGAGGGGCGCTGTACGGCGCGCTTTTTGACTCCCGGCCGCTGCTGATTGCGGCAGTGGCCTTTCTGCAGCTCTCCGCCTTCGTGGTGCTCCTCGTCATCCTGCGGAAGTCCCGCCGGCCGTAGCGTCCGGCCGGGATTCCCGACGACGCCGACTTGCACAAGTGCGCTCTCGTCCTCCTCATCGAGCACGTCCGCATCGTGGCGGCCCTCCGCGGTGAACGGGGGCGCAGCTTCTATGCTTCTTGCATGGGAGAGCTGGAGCTGGCGGACATCGCGGCACGCCTCTATGCCCTGCCATTCGACGAATTTGTGGCCGCCCGGACGTCCGCCGCCCAGAACGCCGCCGGAACAAACACCGCCGGCACGAACACTGCCGGCACGAAGGAGCGGCGGTCTTTGGCAGCGCAGGTCCGTTCCCTTCCCAAGCCGTCCGTGGCGGCGTGGACGGTGAACATTCTGGCGGCGCAGCAGCCGGACACCCTGCTTGAGCTCGCCGCCTTGGGACAGTCGATGCGTGCCGCGCAATCGGCCCTCGACGCTGCCGAGCTTCGCCGGCTGGGACGGGAGCGGCGGCAGTTGCTTTCCGGCGCCGTCCAAGCGGCGCGGCTACTCGCGGAGCAGCTGGGCCGGAAGATCAGCGGCACGATTGCGGCGGAGGTTGAAGAGACACTGCGCGCGGCAGCCTCCGATGAAGGTGCGTCGGTCGCTGTGCGGAGCGGGCGCCTGCTCCGGGGGCTCACCGCCGACGGAGTCGACGCCGTGGATCTCGCCGGTGCCGTGGCTCTGCCGAGCCTTTCGGAACCGGCGGCAACGGCGGCTCCGGCTCCGACCGACACGGCTCCGGCGCCCTCAGAGATTCCCACCAGCACTCCTTGCAGCACTCCCGGCAGCACTTCCGCCGGGAGTCGTTCCGCAGCCGCCGGCACGGCAAGACCGAAACAGCCCCGGCTGCGGGCGGTGCGGCAGGAGGCCCGGACGCCGGCACCGTCGGCGCTGGAACGCGCCGCGGCCGCGCTGCAGGAAGCCGAACAAACGGCACGCGAAGCCGCTGAGCAAGCCGGCCACCATGAAGTGGAACAAATCGAGTCCGCCAGGCTGGCAGCCCAGCTGGCGGGGACCGTGCACAGCCTCAGGGAACAGCTGACGCAGACAGAACTGGACCTCAAAGCCGCGCGCAAAAGGCAGGAGCTGTCCGCAGCCCGGGCGCAGCAGGCCACCCGGGCCGCGGACAAGGCACTGCACCAAGAGGACCTTGCCCGGGAACGGGTGCTGCGGCTTGGCAACACGCCGGACTGATGCGCCATTACTGTCGGAGGCCGGTTGCACACTTAAACCATGGAAGCGAACCTGTACTTTGAAGTGACGTATCTGGACACGGACTGCGGCCGCATCCGCACCGAAAGCTTCGGCGATGCCGAGGACGCGGAACGATTCGCCAGCCGCCGGATCGTGGCTGCGGACGGGTGGGCCATCATCGACGCCGTGCCGCTGCGGGAGGAACGGGAAGCTGCCTAGCCCGCACCGGGAACACCCCGGGCAGCAGAAAGGGCCTCCACCCGGATCGGGTAGCGGCCCCTGCTGCAGTCCTCCGCCGGAA
The DNA here is from genome assembly GCF_035985125.1 of Arthrobacter sp. CG_A4. Classification (NCBI taxonomy): domain Bacteria; kingdom Bacillati; phylum Actinomycetota; class Actinomycetes; order Micrococcales; family Micrococcaceae; genus Arthrobacter; species Arthrobacter sp. CG_A4. The sequence continues at coordinate 40,168 of NZ_JAXCID010000021.1, forward strand.
GAGGCCCGGCCGCCAAGCGCCTCGCCTCACGCAGCAAGCGCCTCGCCTCCCGCAGCTGGCACCTTGCGGCTGGCCAGCCTGGCACCTCAGCGGCGTTCGGCCGCCTCAGCGCAACTCGGCTGAGAGCATAGCCTAAGCGAAGTCGGAGACTGCCGGGTCCGGGCCGATGCGTCCGGCATCCTCTGCCGAGTTGTCCAGTCCGTTGATGGCCTGCAGATCGGTCTCGTCCAGACTGACGTCCAGCGCCGCGAAGTTCTCCCGGATGCGGGACTCGGTCACGGACTTGGGGATGACCACGTTGCCTATGGCGAGGTGCCAGGCGATAACTACCTGCGCCGGAGTGGCGTTGTGCTTGTCGGCGATGGCCGCGATGATCGGGCTCTCCAGCAGCTCGCCACCCTGGCCCAGCGGCGACCACGCCTGGGTGAGGATGCCCTTGGAGGCGTTGAACTCACGCAGTTCGGCCTGGTTGAAGAAGGGGTGCAGTTCAACCTGGTTGATGGCCGGCACAACGCCGGTCTCGTCGATCAGGCGTTGCAGACCGTCCTTGCTGAAGTTTGAGACGCCGATGGTCTTAACACGGCCCTGCTTCTGGAGCTCGATGAGAGCCTTCCAGGTGTCCACGTACTTGTCCTGCTTGGGCTGCATCCAGTGGATCAGGTAAAGGTCCAGCGTCTCGACGCCGAGCCGTCCCATGGACGCCTCGAACGCCTTTAGGGTGGACTCGTAGCCCTGGTCCGCGTTCCACAGCTTGGTGGTGATGAAGATTTCCTCCGGGCGGAGGCCCGAGCGCTCGATGGCGCGGCCCACGCCCGCCTCGTTGTCGTAGATCTTCGCAGTGTCGATGTGGCGGAAGCCGGCCTCGAACGCCTGGCCAACCACCTTTTCGGCCACGTCGTTTTCAACTTGCCACACCCCATAGCCGAGCTGGGGAATGGTGTTGCCGTCATTGAAAGTCAGTACCGGTGAAAGAGTCATCCGACTATCCTGCCCACGTCCCGGCCGTCCGGCCAGCGCAGGCGCACGGCTAAGCTACGCGCGTAACGGGGAATATCCGTCACGGGCGGCTTCCTGCGGTCCTCAATCCGCGGCCGAGGCCTCCGCGAGCCGCCGCTCGGCGTCGCTGACTTGCTCCAGCACCGAGTCGGCGCGCCGCCGCACCGATTCTGTGCCTGCGGACACGGGCCCGACGGCGAGCCGCAGCATTGCGGCGGCCTCTGCCGTTGTCGCAAGGGAGTTGCCCGCCGTGGACAGCGCCCGGTGGACGCCGCCCAGCGCACCGGGGATGTCGAGGCCATCGCTGGGTGAGCGCCGCTGGGCTTCCACGCAGACCCGCCGGACGCGCGCCGAGAGTGCGGACAGTTCATCGGCGATCTCCAGGAGACCGGCGTACAACGCTTCATCATCCACCCCTTCGAGGATTTGGTGATAGCGGTCCAGCCCCCGGGTGAAACGGTCATGGGCGCGCCGCCAGAGGCCCCTGCCGAGCTCGGCGTCGTCTTTGCGGCCCTGCCGGGCGTCAGTGAAGAATCCCAAGTGCCCTACAGGTATTGGCCGGGGCCGTGGTCCGGATCGGCGGGACCCGGCGGCTGCGCGGGGTCCGCCCCGGGCTTCGGCGCCGCCGCCCGCTGGGGCTCGCCGTTTTCCCCGATGATGACCCCGGGCGCAATCACCGTTCCGGGCGGCAACTGGCGGAGCTGCAGCTGGGCCATGGCCTGGTCCCGGGCGGCGTGCTGGGCAGAAAGGGCAGCCTGGATGCCGTGAAAAAGCCCCTCGAGCCAGCCGACCAACTGGGCCTGGGCGACGCGCAATTCCGCATCAGAGGGGGTGGTGTCATCGGAGAAGGGCAGGCTGATCCGCTCAAGTTCCGCGACGAGTTCCGGCGCAAGCCCGTCCTCAAGTTCCTTGATGGAGCGTTCGTGGATTGCGGCGAGCCTAAGCCGGGCGGCGTCGTCCAGCGGGGCTGACTTCACCTCGTCCAGCAGCTGCTTCATCATGGTGCCGATCCGCATGACCTTCGCGGGTTCGTCCACCAGATCGTGGAGCTGGCCGCCTCTGGGCCAGCCTGCGGCGGGTCCACGGTCGTGCGACGGGCCGCCGTCGTGAACAGGGTCGCGGTACGGCGCAGTCCCCCCGGCGGGAACGTCTGCGGCAGGCTTTACAGCGCTTGGATCGCTCATGGCTTCATACTCTCACGAGCCGGGAGCGGCCCACCGGACACAAAGAACAGCCAGGAAAGCCACAGCAGCATAACCGTTCCGGGCACAAAAGGCGGACGACGGCGACGGGCACCCAGGTGCCCAACGTCGCCGCCCGAAAGCCACCTTCCACGGCACAGCCGCAGTTCAGCAGCACCGGCTCTGCGGCCGCAGTTCAGCAGCACCGGCTCTGCGGGTTGCGGTCCTGGCGGTCCGTGTGGTCCCGCCAGAACTCCCGCTCGGTCATCGGCGGTCCGTCGTGACCCGAAACGGCGTGGTGCTCCAGGTACTTCGCGTAGGCATCCGCGCCCATCACCCCGCCCAGGTACCGGGCAAAACCCCGGAACCCCGCAACTACCGCGTTCATTTCCGGCTCCGCATCAGTGGTGTGCGGCCTTTTCCAGCCGCTTCCCTGCCGGGAGTTTGTCCCACTCGGCCCGGAGTTCGCGCTCGGCGGCCGATGGGACCGGACCCGCCGGGGCGAACACGCGGGACGGCCGGGCCGGGTCCTCATTGTCGGTGTTGACCACACCGGCTCTGGCATTGCGGAACGCCTTGTACGTGGCGATCAGCGCCGCCGTGATGACGATGATGCTGAGCAGCACGAAGATGACCGAAAGCCAGCCCTGGATCGCGGTGTTGCGGACCACGGCTTCCATGGCCGGGACAGTCTTGGCCGTGCCGAAGGAGGTCTTGCCGTCGGCGAGGGCCTTGGAGAAGGCGGCGTTGTTGGCGAAGTAGCCCACCGCCGGGGTGGAGGAGAAGATCTTCTGGTAGCTGGCCGTGATGGTCACGACGGCTGCGAAGGCCATCGGCAGCGCCACGATCCAGAGGTACTTGAACGAGCCCTTCTTGGCCGCGATGGCCAGGCAGACGGACAGCGCAATGGCAGCCAGCAATTGGTTGGCGATGCCGAACAGCGGGAACAGCGTGTTGATGCCGCCCAGCGGATCGGTAACGCCCATCAACAGCACAGCCCCCCAGGCACCGACCATAACGGCGGTGGCAAGCCAGGCGCCGGGACGCCAACCGTGCTCCTTGAACTTGGGCACGAAGTTGCCGATGGAGTCCTGCAGCATAAAACGCGCGACCCGGGTGCCGGCGTCGACGGCGGTGAGGATAAACAGGGCCTCGAACATGATGGCGAAGTGGTACCAGAAGCCCATCAGGGCCGTGCCGCCGATGAACTGCTGCATGATGTGGGCAAGACCCACGGCCAGTGTGGGTGCGCCGCCGGTGCGGGAAACGATGCTGGCTTCGCCGACGTTGGCGGCCGTTTCCGCGAGCATGTTCGGGCTGATGTTCACGCCGGAGAGACCCAGGCTGTTGACCCAAGCGGCCGCGGTTTCAACTGTGCCGCCGGTCAGGGCAGCCGGGGCGTTCATCGCGAAATAGAGCCCGCGGTCAATGGAAATCGCCGCCACCAGGGCCATGATGGCCACGAAAGACTCCATCAACATCCCGCCGTACCCGATGTAGCGGGTCTGGCGCTCCTTCTCGATCAGCTTCGGCGTGGTGCCGGAGGCGATCAGGGCGTGGAAGCCCGACAGCGCACCGCACGCGATGGTGACGAACAGAAACGGGAATAGCGCACCCGGGAAAACGGGACCGTTGTCGCGGCTGGCAAATTCGCTGAAGGCCGGGACGGTGATTTCCGGGCGGACCACGACGACGGCCACCGCCAGCATCACAATGACGCCGATTTTCATAAAGGTGGAGAGGTAGTCACGCGGGGCCAGCAGCAGCCAGACCGGGAGGATCGCGGCGATGAAGCCGTACACGATGAGGGCCCAGGCGATGGTGACCTTGTCCAGGGTGAAGAACGCGTCGCCCCATTCGGTGGCGGCAACGGCGCCGCCGCCGATGATGGCGGCCATCAGCAGGACAAAGCCGATCAGCGAGACTTCCATGATCTTGCCGGGGCGGAGGAAGCGCAGGTAGATGCCCATAAAGAGTGCGATCGGGATGGTCATGCCGACGGAGAAGACACCCCAGGGGCTTTCGGCCAGCGCGTTCACGACGACGAGGGCCAGGATGGCGACGATGATCACCATGATCAGCAGGGTGGCAATCAGGGCAGCGGTGCCGCCGATGACGCCGAGTTCCTCGCGGGCCATCTGGCCGAGGGAACGGCCGCCGCGCCGCATGGAGAAGAACAACACGACGTAGTCCTGGACTGCGCCGGCAAAAACGACGCCGATGATGATCCAGATAGTGCCAGGCAGGTAGCCCATCTGGGCAGCCAGGATGGGGCCCACCAGCGGACCGGCGCCGGCGATGGCGGCGAAATGGTGGCCAAACAGGACATTGCGGTCCGTGCGGACATAGTCCTTGCCATCGGCCTTGTACTCGGCGGGGGTGGCCCGGCGGTCATTCGGCTTGAGCAGGTAACGCTCAATAACCTTGGAATAGAAGCGGTAGCCGATCAGGTAGGTGCACACTGCGGCAAACACGAACCAGATTGCGTTGACGGTTTCGCCGCGGACAATCGCGAGCATGAACCAGGCAACGGCGCCCAGCAGGGAAATCGCTACCCAGAGCGCGATCTTGCCGGGCGTCCATTTCCGCTCTTCGGCTCCGCGGACGGCGTCGTCAACGGTTGCCGGCGGCAGGGCCGGATCCGGCGTGAGGCCGTCCTCAACCTGTAAGTCTTTTGGCGTGCCATCTGGCATTGTGCCCATGTCTCCTCCTTGAGAAACCCCAGCTGGACAAATCCACTGGACAGATCTGCCCCAAGGCACCCTACCAACGCGGCATCCGGAAGGGTATGGCTTTGCGCCAGGCGGTACGGGGGCAGCGATGAACGGTCACAGCGAACGGCGGGAGCGGCGCCCGCTGGTGTCACCCGGGAGGCGGCCGGTTTCGCCGGTCAGACCGGCGGGTTGGCGAGCTGCATCAGCCGGGCTTCGCAGAGATCCAGCCAGCGGACCTCGGCTTCGGTCTGGAAGATCAGCGAATCCAGCACCAGGAGCCGCGCGGTGTCGGCCGGCCGCTGGTGGGCGGCGGTGTCGCGACGGGCCTTCGTGTAGTCCTGCAGCGCACGGATGGAGACGGTGCGCTGGGCCTGGATGGCGGCGCCGACGTCAACCCCGGGAAGCGTCAGGCCGAGCGCGAGCTTGATGGCCAGCTCGTTGCGCGGCGGGTTGCTGCGGGGAACCGGCGACGTAAACCAGTCCCGGACTTCGGCCTGGCCCGCCTCGGTGATGCTGTAGATGACGTGGCCCTCGCCGTCGGCCTCATCCTTGCGGACCAGGCCGTCACGTTCCAGGCGGTCAAGGGTGGTGTAGACCTGCCCGATGTTGAGCGGCCAGGCCGACCCTGTGCGGTCCTGGAATTCACCCCATAGCTGATAACCGTAGCGGGGCCGGTCCTGCAGCAGTGCGAGGATGCTCTGGCGGATAGACATGGGGCTCCCGGCGTTAGCGGAACGACAGCATACACGCGCCCCAAGACGCGTGTATACCGCGTATGGAATTACAGTACCGTCATTTGGGCTCCCGAAGTAATCGGCGTATGCCCTATCGGGTATATGTGCCCGTACGCCGGGGCTACATCACCAGCAGGATCTTGCCGACGTGGTCGCCGCCGTCGAAATACCGGTGCGCGGCGCGGACTTGGTCCAGCGGGAAGGTCTTGGCCACGAGCGGGCGGATCCGCCCGTCGGCCAGCAGCGGCCACACCGCGTCACGAACGGCGTCCATGATGACCGTCTTTTCCTCGACCGGCCGGGGGCGCAGGGCGGTGGCGATGATCGCGGCCCTTTTACTGAGCAGTCTGCCCAGGTCCAGCTCGCCCTTGGCGCCGCCCTGCAGCCCGATCACCACGAGCCGCCCGTAGTCGGCCAGGGCATCCACGTTCTGAGTGAGGTATTTGGCTCCGACGACGTCGAGGATGACGTCGGCGCCCTTGCCGCCGTTCTGCGCGCGCAGGCTCTCCGGGAAGGCTTCCTCGGCATAGTTGATCGCGATGTCCGCGCCGAGGAAGGCGATGGCGGTGCCGACCTTCTCCGCCGTACCCGCCGTCGTGGCCACGCGGGCGCCGAAGGCCTTCGCAAGCTGGATGGCCATGGTGCCGATGCCGCCCGTGGCGCCGTGGATGAGTACAGTCTCGCCCGGCTGCAGCTGCGCGGTCATGATCAGGTTCGAATAGACCGTGGCGGAAACCTCCGGCAGGGAGGCGGCGGTGACCAGATCGACGCCGTCGGGAATCCGCAGGACCTGCCCGGCCGGGACAACCACCTGCTCGGCGTAGCCGCCGCCGGCCAGCAGGGCAACGACCTTCTCCCCAACCGTGAACGGCCTGGTGACACCGGGACCGAAGCCCGCGATCCTGCCGGAAACCTCCAGCCCGGGAACCTCGGAAGCCCCGGGCGGTGGAGGGTAGAAGCCCCGGCGTTGTTGGACGTCCGCGCGGTTGAGCCCCGCGGCGACGACGTCGATCAGCACTTCGCCGGGGCCGGGCACCGGGGCCGCAACCTCGCGGATCTCCAGGGCCTCGGGCCCGCCGGGCTTGGAGATGTAAACAGCCTTCATGGAGAACTCCCGATTTTCTAACGTACTTGGTGCAGGGATGCTCCTGCGGCACACCACGTCCGGCGGCACCTCATCCCAGCGTAAGTGGAGTAGCCGTGCCCGTCCGCGAGCGCCGCCGCGTTTTTTGTGGCTGCCCACCGGCTATGGAACACTACTCGTTAGGGAAGGTTGTCCGAGCGGCCGATGGAGCTGGTCTTGAAAACCAGTGTGCGGTAACCCCGTACCAAGAGTTCGAATCTCTTACCTTCCGCGACGAATGCCCCCGGCTCCTGCGCCTGCCGCAGCGCCGGGGGCATTTTGCGTTCCGTAGCTGCACTAATGCCGTCCCCGGGCGCGGCCGGGAATAGTAGGGCGCGCGGACCTTCGCCGCGCGGGCAGTTCAGGGCGGATACGGTCCGATTATTCGCCCTGAACTGCCCCCGCGGCGCCATACCGACGCAGCGAGCGCCTTCGCCTGTTCATCCGGGCCAGCCCTGCGCCCGCAAGGCCTGCCGGACCCGCATCAGCACCCAGCCCTCGCCGTTCCTGACGTCTAGCGTGTTGATCACCAGCTGCCCCCACCCTGCACCGAAGGTTCGTGCGTTCCGCAGCGCATCGGACCGCTGCTGGGCCGGTGTCAGGTGGTGGCCGCCGTCGTACTCCACCGCCAGGCGGTATTCCGGGCAGGCGAGGTCCACCCACAGCGGCGCACCGTGGCGGTCCAGCAGGATGAAATTCGGCTCGAAGGCCGGCAGGGCGGAGCGCCCGAAGAGTAAGCGGAGCCGGGTTTCCGGAGGGGAGTCGACGCCGACGCGAACCAGGCCGAGTGCCTTCCGGAGCAGCCGGAGGCCGGCTACCGCGTGTTGCCGCTCGGCGAAGTCCAGCAGCTCAGGCAAGGGAACCCGCGCGGTTCTTGGGTGCCGCGAGCGCGTATGTTCACACACCAGGTCGTCGGCTATGACCACGAGGTCCTCTAGGCTCATGACCCCGGTCCCGGCCAGGTCCAGCAGCGTCCGCGGCATGGAGGTGACCGGGACGCCGTCGAGGATGACGATGTGGTCCGGCGCGAGCGGGGAACGGTGGCCGATGACCCCTTTCCGGCGGGGCGCGGCGGTACCGCTGCGGGTCAGGTCGAGCAGCCTGGCCGACGGCGGCAGCCGCCTGGACGCCAGCTGACTGGGAAGCTTGAAGGAGTGGACTTCGGCAGCGGAAAAGAAGCTGACGGTGTCCGGCGTTCCGAGCCGGGTGTACGGCCGGGCCCTGGCGAGGAGGGTCTGCTCCCGGGCGACAGGCACGCGGATGCCGCGGCTGGGAACGTGGAGATCCTTGGCCTTGGCCCGCCAGGGAGAGATGCCGCCCAGCCTGGCTTCGCCGATAGTGAAGGAGCCTGCGGCGAGGTCCGCCGGCAGTGGTTTCGCAGTCGCCATCCGCCCATTAGGCCACAGGACGGGCCGGGACGCGTCGGGTTATCCACAGCCTGCGGACTCCGGCGATTGGTGGCGGCATTCTGTTACCGCTTTGTGGCGCGAGTCTCCGATGGGCCTGCCCCACCTCCCGGGGCGGGGAGACGATGCGTCGTGGCACCGCGATGGGACGCAGTAGGCGGCGGATAAATGGATGGCATGGTGATCTCTTCACCCTTCATGATCAGCCTGTCCGGGGCCGATGAAGCCGTGCTGTCCGCCCGCGCGGTGTTTGCCCGGACCCCGTTCCGTGACGTTCTCCGTGCACGGGTCGTGCTCCTCGCCGAGGATCACTGCCTCAGTGCCCATGCGGCTGACCCAAAAGCTCACGGGCGAATGCCGTCCGGTCCTCCGCTGCTCAGCCGTCCCGGTTCCAAGGAATCGGGACGCGCACGCCGGACGTCCGACAATGTCATGTTCAGGAGTCTGAAGCGTGCAGCGGTATTCGGCGGTGTTCTGCAATCGCCAATTCGCGGGTCATGGTCAAAGCGGAGCTCTGGCAGCTTGGCTGAGCTGGACCCTTCAGTCGTGCAGGATCAGCTGGTAGAGGTTGTGGTCCTGCCATTCTCCGGCAATCTGCAGGTATCGCGGGGCCATACCAACTTGCTGGAATCCGGCCTTCTGAAGCACCCGCTGCGAGCCAACGTTGTGCCGAAGTGTGCTCGCCTCGATGCGGTGCAGTCCGAGTTCATCGCGGGCCAAGTCGACTATCCTCTGGACCGCAGCAGACGCCAGCCCGCGGCCTGCATAGTCGCTGTCCATCCAGTACCCCAGCCCGGCGTTCTGGAACGGACCGCGCACGACTCCGGCGACGTTGAATCGACCGACGAGTGTATCGCCGGCAAACAGGCCGAGCGGATACCCCTCCCGGGCTTCATGCGCAGCGAGGCGGTTGGCAATGTCAGAAGCCTGCCAAGCCTCGGTGTAATACTCCTCGGGCCGGACTGGCTCCCAGTGTGAAAGGTATGACCGGTTGCGCACGTATGCGGCGGCAAGCGCTCCCGCATCGCTCAGGTGCAGTACGCGCATGCTGACGCTCTCGCTAAGTTGATGCGATTCAATCATCGGTCAACATTAGTCCGAATCGCCGATTCCATTCACGCTCGTCCGGCCGATCAGCGACCCCACTGGGCAAGGTCTGATAAGCCTGCCCCCATGTCCTGAGTTCCGAAAAGCTGGGAGCACACCCGCGCTTCCCAGGCCGCCTCGGCTTCTCCCGGGCAATCGCCGCAAATCGAATGCATCAACCCGCGGCAATTTCCGGCTCCTCGAGCGGCTGTTCCCTCAAATCACCCGCGTCCTGAAATCCAACCAGCTCGAAACCATCATCGACGACGTCATAGAAGCTGCCGCGAGCATCCTCGTCATCGGGGAGTAGCCTTCGTCGCTCGGGCAGATCAGGGCGGATGCCGGGTGCTGATTCGCCCTGATCTGCCCGCGCGCTGCGGCTGCGGCTGCGGCTGCGGCGAGGGTGGCCCGCGCGCTGCGGTTTCGAAGTCATCGCCGAACACCTCGTTCCGGCCGGGCAGACCCGAAAACCCGAGAAATCTTCAGCAAAAACTGAGGAAACACTTCAAGAGAATTGCTGCTAGACATACCGGACAGCCCGTTCCGCTTCGGATACCGGCCGGTATTCTGTTGGAATGCCCGGAGCCTGAGCGGCCGCGCATAGTTCTACTGACGCAGGTCAGAAGCTCCGCCAACACCGTCTCCGGGGTCGCCGTTGGGGTCTCCGTGCCGGCTGTGACACGTTCCGCTGGGGGACGTCTCGCCGAATGCACGCGCAGTACACACCGCGTTCATTCAACTCTGTTTTGCTGTGCCGGAAACTGCTTGACCAGGAGCAAAGACCGGCCGGTCCGCGGGTACCACCCGGACACAATCCACCCAGCCCTTACCCGGGCATCCTAATGAGAGTTAGAGCGGATGAAACACATACCTTGGAAAACAGCGCTGGGCACAGCGCTGTCCGCGGCGCTCGTCGCGGCGCCGCTGGCAGCAGTGCCGGCGTTTGCCGTGGAGGTCTCCCCGGCAGCGGCCGGCACATCGCCGGTCATCATCAACGAGGCCTACCTCAGCGGCGGCAGCGCCGGAGCGGCCTTCAAGAGCAAGTTCGTGGAACTGTACAACTCCTCGGACGCCGCGGTATCGCTGGACGGCTGGTCCCTCCAGTACCGTTCGGCCGCCGGCACGGCCGCCCCCGGAAACGTGGTTCCACTGACCGGCAGTATTGCCGCCAAGGGATTCTACCTCATCAAGGCCGCCGGAAACTCCCCGGCATCCACGGCCCCGGATCTGCCGGCGGCAGATCTGGACGCAGGAACCAAGTTCGCCCCCAGCGGCACCACCGGCACCATCGTGCTCGCCGAGCAGGCCACCGCCGTCAGCCCGTTGGCCACCGGCTCGGTCATCGAGCCCGCCGGCGTCGCTGATCTGCTCGGTTACGGCAGCTCCAACACCTTCGAAACCCAGGCGGCAGAGGCGCCGTCGAGCACCACCGACGTCAAGAGCATCAACCGCAGCAACGGTCCGGACGGCAACAACAACTCCGCGGACTTCGCGCTTAACGCGACGATCACCCCCAAGGCCCCCAACGGGGCAGCCGCCCCGGTTGACCCGCCCGTCGATCCCGGCCCGGTCAGCCCGCCTGCAGTCAAGACCATCGCCGATATCCAGGGCACCGGGACCGCCAGCCCGTTCGTCGGATCCAACGTCACCACCCGCGGCAGGGTCACCGCCACGTTCCCCACCGGCGGATTCTCGGGCTACTACATCCAGACACCGGGCACCGGCGGCGATCTGACGCCGGCCAACCACACGGCGTCGGACGCTGTCTTCGTCTTCTCGGCTGCCACGGCCGGTTCCGTCCAGATCGGCGACTACGTCGAAGTGACCGGCACCGTCAGCGAATTCTTCGACATGACCCAAGTGACGGTGGCCGCTGCAGCGGACTTCAAGAAACTCACCGAGGCCGCACCGGAGGTCAAGGCCACCGGTTTCGCCCTCCCGGCCGAGGAAGCCTTCCGCGAATCCCTCGAAGGCATGCTGCTGACCCCGCAGGGGCCCGTGACCGTCTCCGACAACTACTCGCTGAACCAGTACGGCGAGATCGGCCTGGCCGGCGGAACCACCCCGCTGGAGCAGCCCACCGCCGTCGCACCGTTCGGCTCCGCCGAATACACCGCTACCGTTGCCGCTAACGCCGCACGTGGCATCAAGCTCGACGACGGCGCCACCACCAACTTCCTCAGGGACGCCGAAACCAAGGCCCAGGTGCTGCCCTACCTCACGACGTCGGATCCCGTCCGGGTCGGTGTGCCGGTGAGCTTCAAGACCAACGTGGTGCTCAGCTACGCGAACAAGTCCTGGAAATTCCAGCCGCTGACCCACCTGACCCCCGCCAACGCGGACGCCGTCCAGCCGGCAGGCTTCGGCCCCACCACCCGCACGGAGGCTCCCGCTGCCGTCGGCGGCAACCTGAAGATCGCCTCGTTCAACGTGCTCAACTACTTCCCCACCACCGGGGACACGCTCACGGGCTGCAGCTACTACACGGACCGCGTCGGAAACCCGATCACCGTCCGCAGCGGCTGCGACGCCCGCGGCGCCGCCAACGCCGAAAATCTCCAGCGCCAGCAGGACAAGATCGTGGCCGCCATCACCCAGTCCGGCGCCGACGTCGTATCCCTCATGGAGATCGAGAACTCGGCAAAATTCGGTAAGAACCGTGACGATGCCCTGGCCAAGCTGGTCGATTCCCTGAACATCGCTACACCGGGAATCTGGGATTACGTCCGCACGCCCGCCAACGCACCTCCGCTGGCCGACGAGGACATGATCCGCACCGCCTTCATCTTCAAGAAGTCCGCAGCGGAGCCGGTGGGCGAGTCCATCATCCACAACGACACCGTCGCTTTCGCGAATGCCCGCAAGCCGCTGGCCCAGGTCTTTAAGCCGGTCGGCGCCGCCGATGACAAGACGTTCATCGCGGTCGCCAACCACTTCAAGTCCAAGGGCTCGGCCGCCACACCGGACGACACCGACAAGGGACAGGGCAACTCCAACCTCGCCCGCACCGCGCAGGCCAAGTCCCTGCTCGCCTTCTCCAACGACCTGCAGGCGTCCAAGGGCACCGACAAGGTCTTCCTGATCGGCGACTTCAACGCCTATGCCAAGGAAGACCCGATCAATGTCTTTACGTCCGCGGGCTACATCAACCAGGACGAGAAGGCCAGGAACGCCGACGGGTCCGCGAAACACTCCTACCTCTTCGGCGGGATGGCGGGCTCACTGGACCACATCCTCGCCTCACCGGGCGCCAACACCGTCGTCACCGGCGCGGACATCTGGAACATCAACTCCGTGGAGTCCGTCGCCCTGGAGTACAGCCGCTACAACAACAATGTGACCAACTACTACGCTCCGGACCAGTTCCGGGCCAGTGACCACGATCCGGTGGTGGTGGGACTGAACCTGCCGGTCACCCCCGCCAGCGTTGAGCTGAACCTCCTCGGCATCAACGATTTCCACGGCCGCATCGATTCCAACACCGTGTTCTTCGCGGGAACCATCGAGAAGCTGCGCGCCGCGGCTGCCCCCGGCGCCACGGCCTTCCTCTCCGCCGGCGACAACATCGGCGCCTCGCTGTTCGCCTCCGCCGTCGCCAAGGACCAGCCGACCATCGACGTGCTGAACGCCCTCGAGCTGCGGACCTCGGCCGTGGGCAACCATGAGTTCGACGGCGGCTGGGCGGACCTGCGTGACCGCGTCATCGCGGGCGGGGCCAGCGCCAAGTTCCCGTACCTTGGCGCCAACGTCTACAAGAAGGGCACCACCGAGCCGGTCCTGCCGGAATATACCGTGCTCGACATGAACGGCGTCAAGGTCGCCGTGATCGGCACTGTCACCCAGGAAGTGCCCTCGCTGGTCACCCCCGCAGGCATCGCCGACCTCGAGTTCGGCGACGCCGTCGACGCCGTCAACCGGGTTGCCGCGAAGATCAAGGCGGGCAAGCTCGCCGACGTGATCATTGTGGCGAACCACGACGGCGCCGGTTCCGGCGCGCCCGAAGGCTCCACCCTGGCGCAGGAAGTCGCCGCCGGCGGCCCCTTCGCCAAGATGGTCACCGGGGTCACCCCGGATGTCGCCGCCATCTTCAACGGCCACACCCACAAGCAGTACTCCTGGGACGCTCCGGTCCCCGGCGTTGAAGGCAAGACCCGCCCCATCGTCCAGACCGGCAACTACGGCGAGTTCATCGGCCAGATCCAGCTGACCATCGACACTAAGACCATGTCGGTGACCGGCTACAAGGCCGGCAACGTCAAGCGCACCACCTCCGCGGACCAGCCGGCAGCGGACCTCGTGGCGAAATACCCGCGGGTCGCCGCCGTCAAAACCATCGTGGATAAGGCCCTGGCCGACGCGGCCGTGGTCGGCAACCAGCCGGTCGGAAAGGTGACCGCGGATATCACCACCGCCTTCACCCCCGCCACCGCCACCACACCGGCCTCACGCGATGACCGCGGCAGCGAATCCACCCTGGGCAACCTCGTCGCGGATTCGCTCGTGGATTCGCTCAAGGCTCCGGATCTCGGCGCTGCCGAGATCGGCGTCGTCAACCCGGGCGGCCTGCGCAACGAGCTGTACTACACGCCGGACGGAACCATCAGCTACGCGGAGGCCAACGCGGTCCTGCCGTTTGTGAACAACCTGTGGACCACGTCGCTGACCGGTGCGCAGTTCAAGACGCTCCTGGAGCAGCAGTGGCAGACCAACCCGGACGGCACGGTCCCCAGCCGCGCGTACCAGCAGCTGGGCCTGTCCAAGAACGTCAACTACACCTACGACGCCGCCCGCGCCGCCGGTGACCGGATCACCTCGATCCGGATCAACGGCGCGGTGATCGACCCCGCGAAGTCCTACCGGATCGGTACGTTCAACTTCCTGGCAACAGGGGGCGATAACTTCCGCATCTTCAAGTCCGGCACCGGAATCAAGGACTCGGGGCTGGTGGACCGTGACGCGTGGATCAAGTACCTGCAGGCCAACAACCCGGTCTCGCCGGACTTCGCGCGCCGCTCCGTGGCCGTCGTCAACACCACCGCCGCCGAGGTCAAGCGCGGGGAGTCCATCACCCTGGCCCTCTCCAAGCTGGACCTCACGTCGCTGGGCAGCCCGGCCAACACCTCGCTGCGCGCCGAATTCGCGGATGCCAAGGGCGCCGTCACAGCGCTGGGCACGGTACCGGTTTCCGCCGGTGCGGCCGCAGTGAGCGTGTTGGTTCCCGCCGGTGCCGCCGCCGGCACGGGCACGCTGGTGCTCACCGCCGTCGAATCCGGCACCGTGGTGAAAGCAGAGGTCAAGGTCGCCGCCAGCACCCCGGTCCCGCCGACGTGCACCGCGCCGGTTCCGCCGAAGAAGTGGTACGACTTCAAGGGCTGGATCAAGTACACGATCGCCTGGTTCCAGTACCAGAAATGCCTCAGGGGCTAGTTTCTTAGCCCTTGCGGCCCCGCACCGGTGAGCATGCCCTCCCCCGGGCTGCAGCGCTGGACATATAGCCCATATGTCCGTCGCTCAGCCCGGACGGAGGGCATGCTCATTTTTGGTGGGGCGTGATCAGCGGGACTCTTGGCCAAGGATGGCGCGGGCAATCTCGTCGGCGTCACGCAGGGTCCGCTGGCCGCTGCGGTAGACGGGTCCGTCCTTCTGCCGGGCTTCGGCCGCGATGGCGGTCCCCCATTGCGTGGCGGAAAGCTGCAGCCCGAGGGCGTAGAGGCCGTCCGTTACCGAGCCGTTCGCGCCCAGCGGCCGGTACGGGTGGGGAGCGATGTCCAGGCCGGAGGTCTGCACCGGGGTGCCTTCCGCGGTCATCATGAGGCGCGCGCGCACCAGCCCCTCGGCGAGCAGCTGTTCGAGCAGTGGTGACTCGTTGACTGCCAACCGGTTGGCCGGGGCGAGCGCCTCGATCATGGCCACGGCCGCCACGGCATGGTCGTGCGGGTCGGCATGGTCGTGCGGGTCGGCTTCCGCGCAGCCGGACCGGCCCGCGCCGCCGCCGCCGCCGCCGCCGACCCACGGGGACACCGCGGTGAACGTCCCGGCCTTGCGGTCCACACCGAATCTGGGGTCCGGTCCCACAAAGCGGACGACGCCGGCCCGCACCAGGGCGGCGAGCTGTTCGGCACGAAGCGCGGGCGGTCCGCTGGCGAGGCCTTCGACAAACGATTCGAACCAGCCGCGGAGCCCGGCCACCCAGGACTCGTCAGTGATGCCGCCGTCCGCCACGGCGGTCTTGAGTACGGCGCGGCCATGGTGCAGGGCGCCGATGGCCATCTTCACCGGGTCATCCTCCCCGAGTGCGGAACGCCGGGCGTCATCGAGCAGATACTCCACGACGGCGGCGTCCAGTTCGGCCCGGGAAGCGAAGGACCGCCCGGCGAGGGGCGCCGCCAGCCCCAGCAGGTCCAGCCGGTACGCGGCGCGGACGTGCACCTCGATCACGGAATCCACGCCGTCCGCCCATTTGGCCGTGGTGTGCGCGTGCGGGTGCAGGGACTCCTCCAGAGCCCGCAGGAATTCGTGCGGGCCAGTGCGGATCGCGCCCGGCTGCGAGCGCACCAGTGTTGAGTAGTAGGCCCAGAGGGCGTCGCGGTGCAGGAGCGGCCACAGATCGTGGTCGAAGGCCGGCCGGATCCCCGCCGCGGCGAACTTCGCCAGCGCACTCTCGGTGAAGTAGCGCAGCGTCACGGCCGCGGGGTAGTACCCGGCCAGGGTGGCCTTGGCCCGGTACGGGGTGCCGCGGCGCGAGGCGGCGATGATGAGCGGTTCGCGGCCGGAGGGGAGGTAGCTGAGGCCGCCGTCGTCCCCGGCCACGAAGCGCCCGCCGCGGCCCTCGGTCAGCTGGCCCATGGCGTCGAAGAAGTTCAGGCCCATGCCGCGCACCAGCACGGGTTTGACCGCCGGCACGCGGGACCAGTCGACGTCGGCCGGGGCCGCCGGCGGCAGGTACAGCAGCCCGAGCTCCTCCGCGGCGGAGCGCAGCTCCCGCTGTTCCGGGTTCAGCCGGGATTCAAGGTGTCCCAGGGCCAGCACCACGGCGTTGACGGTGAGCACCGCGCCGTCCGCAAGTTCGACGTCGAAGACCGTTCGCCCGTCCTCCCCCGCGGCAGCAGCATGCCGGACTGACGCCGCCGTCGTCGGATGGAAGACGACAGTGACGCCGGCGGGCAGGCGGCCCATCAGCTCCTCGACGGTGGAGCGGAGGTAGCGCCCGTACAGGGCGCGGCTGGGGAAGTCCGCGGAGCCCAGCCCGGCGAGCTCGGCGCGTTCCTCTGCGTTCAGCGAAGGATGCGGGGTCTGCTGCTGGAGTTCGCGCCAGCGGTCAAAGGTGTGGCCGGCCAGCGGCGGCGCAAGGTCGGGGTCCTCGGGGATCACCGTGGGATAGAAGGACTGTGTGTTCATCAGGTACAGCCGGGACTGGCCGGGCTGCCAGACGTGCCCCGGGCCCGCGGGGTAGGGATCCACCACGTCGATGTGCAGGGTGTCGTCGGGGCCGGCCGGGGCCCAGTTGGCGAGCATCCGCTCCAGCACGCTGGTGCCCCGGGGGCCGGCGCCGATCAGTGCCGTCCGGATGCTCTGCGATTTGCCCACGGCATCCAGAGTATCCGCATGCGGCCCGCGCACCGGACGGGCGGCTTGACTTGCTACCGGTACGCAGATGTTGCTTGGATGGGAAAATGACCACCACTGAAGCTGCTCACCCGTCCGCGTCCGGCCACCCTTCCGGCAACGCCGCGGATCAGGAAACCGCCCCCGAACCCGTAGACGAGAACAGCTGGCTGGAGGACATCTACGGCGGACAGCAGCTGGCCTGGGTCCGTGAACAGAACGCCCGCACCGAGGATCTGCTTGAGGACGCGGAGTACGCCGGGCTTGAGGGCCGGATCCTGGAGGTCCTCGACTCCACCGACCGGATCGCCATGGTGGGCAAGCACGGGGAGTGGTACTACAACTTCTGGAAGGATCAGCAGAACCCCAAGGGACTGTGGCGCCGGACGGGCTGGGAGAGCTACCGGGGCGGATCCCCCGCATGGGAAACGCTGCTGGATGTGGACGCACTGGCCGTCGCGGAAGGTGAGGAATGGGTCTTCCACGGCGCCAGCTTCCTCCGCCCGGCCGACGGCGGGCCGCACCGGCTGGCGCTGCTGGCCCTCTCCCCCGACGGCGGCGACGCGAACCGGTACCGGGAGTTCGACGTCGGGTCCCGCAGCTTTGTGGACCCCGCCGCCGGCGGCTTTGACCTCCCGACGGCGAAGGGCAACGCTTCCTGGCTGGACGAAGACACCCTGCTGGTGGCCAGCACGGCACAGGGGCTTCCCAGCACCACGTCGTCCTATGCCCGGACCGCCGTGAAGCTGCGGCGCGGCGGCTCCCTGGCCTCGGCTGAGCGGCTGTTCGAAATCCCCGCGGACCACATGATGGCGCTCGTGGCCCACGACTCCACCCCCGGCTTCGAGCGGACCTTCGCCGTGGACTGGATCAGCTTCTTCGAGAAGAGCACCTCGGTGCTGCGCGACGGAGAGTGGGTGCAGTTCGACGTGCCCGCGGACGTGAACCTGAGCTCGCACCGCGAATGGCTGCTGTTCCGGCCGCAGCAGGACTGGACCGTCAACGGCACGACGTACCCGGCGGGCTCGCTCCTCATGGCCGATTTTGAGGCCTTCCTGGCTGGCGGCCGGGAGCTGTCCGTGCTGTTCACCCCGGATTCCCACACCTCCCTGCAGTCCTGGAGCTGGACGCGGGACTTCCTGCTGCTGAATCTGCTCCGCGACGTCTCCTCGGAGATCCGGGTTCTCGATCCGCAGCGCCCCGGCACGGACACCGCCTGGGCCTCCACCGCCTTGGACGCCTGCCCGCCGCTGCACGATGTCACTGCCTACGCGGTGGATGACGAAGACGACGCCGGGGACTCCGGTGACGACGGCACCCATGACGACGGCACCGGCGACGACGGCACTTACGGGTCCGCTTCGGTGTCCGAGGCCGGGGCCCCCGGCGCGGGAAACGACTTCTGGCTTGTGGCCACCGGATTCACCACACCAAGCACACTCACCCGGGGCACGCTCACCCGTACCGGCCGCACCGGAACTGGCACCGGAAGTGGCAGCCGGGCTGGCAGCGGCGTGGCCAGCTCGCATGAGGTGATCCGGACCTCGCCGTCGTTCTTCAACGAAGCGGACTACGAGGTCCAGCAGCACTTCGCGGTGTCGAAGGACGGCACCCGTGTGCCGTACTTCCAGGTAGCGTCCCGCGACCTCGCGCTGGACGGCCAGAACCCCACCCAGCTCTCCGGCTATGGCGGCTTCGAGATCTCCCGGACCCCGGCCTACAGCGGCGCGATCGGCCGCGCCTGGCTGGAACGGCGTACCGCGGAATCGGCCGGCCACGAGGAGAACGCCCCGCACAGCCGCGGCGGTGTCTACGTGGTCGCCAACATCCGCGGCGGCGGCGAATACGGGCCGTCCTGGCACCGCGCCGCGCTGCAGGAGAAACGGCACAAGGCCTACGAGGACTTCGCTGCCGTGGCCCGGGACCTGATCTCCCGCGGCGTCACCTCGCGCGAGCGGCTGGGCTGCGTGGGCGGCTCCAACGGCGGACTGCTGGTCGGCAACATGCTCACCCAGTACCCCGAGCTCTTCGGCGCCGTATCCTGCGGGGTGCCGCTGCTGGACATGCGCAGGTATACAAAGCTGTCCGCCGGGCACTCCTGGATCGCCGAATACGGCGACCCGGACGTGCCCGGGCAGTGGGATTTCATCAGGACGTTCTCGCCGTACCACCTGCTCCGGGACGGCGCGGACTATCCGGAGACGTTTATCTGGACGGCAACATCGGACGACCGTGTGGGTCCTGTCCAGGCCCGGAAGATGGCCGCCCGGATGCAGGCGATGGGCATCCCCAATGTCTGGTTCCATGAGGCACTCGAGGGCGGCCATTCGGGGGCTTCGGACAATCGCCAGGCCGCGGCCCTGCAGAGCCGCAGCCAGCACTTCCTGTGGCGTGCGCTGGCCGGCCGCGGAGCCTGAGCCCGGACCGCCCGCAGCTAAGCAACGCGGGGTCACTTCGGGCCCATCCGGCGGCCCGGCATGGGCGCGATGTGACCCCGCGTTGGCCGTTTTGCGCTGCATGCCCCCTTCTGCGTATTCTTGGTGGGCTGGTTATCAGCAAATGGAGACGTGCCAGAGCGGCCGAATGGGCTTCACTGCTAATGAAGTGTGGGGCAAAACTCCACCGGGGGTTCAAATCCCCCCGTCTCCGCGTTTGGCCCCGGTCCCTGGACCGGGGCCTTTTGCGTGTCCGGGTTGTATCGCCGGACCGCTTCCCTGGGAGTCCCTGGCGCCGCGCGGGCAGATCAGGGCGGATCGGCGGCGCGCATTCGCCCTGATCTGCCTCCGCGGCGTGGCACTCGCCCCGGCCGGATGGCAGGATAGGCCCATGCGGACCAACCCCAAGTCGAGCACCAGCGCGTTTGACGCGATCATCGTCGGCGGCGGCCACAACGGCCTGGCCGCGGCAGCGTACCTGTCAAAGGCCGGCCGCAAGGTCCTGCTGCTGGAGAAGCTCGAGCACCCCGGCGGTGCCGCAGTGTCAGCCCAGGCGTTCGACGGCGTCGACGCCCGCCTTTCGCGCTACTCCTACCTCGTGAGCCTCCTGCCGCAGCAGATCGTCGACGACCTCGGCCTGCAGATCCGGCTGGCACGGCGCCGCTATTCGTCCTATACCCCGGACCCGAAGAACGGCAGCCGGGCCCTGCTGATCGACAACGAGGATGCCGCCGCCACCGCCGCGTCCTTTGCCGCCGTCGGCACTCCCGACGACGAATTCCGCGCCTTCACCGAGTTCTACGCCGGGTGCCGCCAACTCACCGAGGCCCTCTGGCCCACCATGACCGCGCCGCTGCGGACCCGGTCCGAGGCCCGCGCGCTGGCAGTCCTGGCCGGGGCGGCTGACGCCTGGGAGGCAGTGATCGAACAGCCTATCGGTAAGGTGATAGCCGATCAGTTGCAGCACGATCTGCTCCGCGGCGTGGTCCTGACCGATGCGTTGATCGGCACCTTCGCCCGGGCGGACGATGAAGACCTCCAGCAGAACATCTGCTTCCTCTACCACCTGATCGGCGGCGGAACAGGCGACTGGGACGTTCCCATCGGCGGCATGGGCGCGGTGTCCGGGGAACTGGAACGCGCCGCCCGGGAGGCCGGCACAACCATCCGGACGTCCACGGACGTCACGGCGGTCCGGCCGGGCGGGGTGGTCGAATACCGCTACGACGGCGCGGACCATACGGCCACAGGGCAGTGGGTCCTCGCCAACGTGGCGCCGGTGGTGCTTGACCGGCTCCGGAACTCCGGCGCCCCGGCAGACTCCCCGGTGCGGCGCACCACCCAGAACCCCAACCATCTGCGCGAGGGCGCCCAGGTCAAGGTGAACCTGCTGCTCAGGAGGCTTCCCCGGCTGCTGGATGAAACCGTGAGTCCGGAAGCGGCCTTCGGCGGGACGTTCCACATCAATGAAGCCTGGTCCCAGCTCGACGCCGCCTACCTCAGTGCTGCTGCCGGCACCGTGCCCGATCCGCTGCCGTGCGAAATCTACTGCCATTCCCTCACCGACCCCAGCATCCTCTCCCCGGAACTCCAGGCCTCCGGGGCCCACACCCTCACGGTCTTCGGACTGCATGTCCCGGACCGGCTGATCACGGCGGACAACAACGAGGAACGGCGCGCGGAGCTTCAGTCCGCCGTGCTGAAGTCGCTGAACTCGGTGCTGGCCGAACCCGTCGAGGAGCTGTTGCTGACCGGCCCGGACGGCCGGCCCTGCATCGAAACCAAGACCACCCTCGACATCGAGCGGGCCGTCGGCATGCCCCGGGGCAACATCTTCCACGGCGGACTCGACTGGCCCTTCGTGGAGGACGATGCTCCGCTGGACACCCCGGCACTGCGGTGGGGCGTGGCGACCGATGACCCGCGTATCCTGCTCTGCGGCTCCGGGGCGCGGCGCGGGGGTGCCGTCAGCGCCATCGGCGGGCACAACGCGGCGATGGCGGTGCTGGAATCAGACCCGGCGCCGGGTTCCTGAGCACCATGCCCGGTCAGGGCCTTCCCGCTGCCGGGGCCCAGCTCAATGCGGGCCAAGCCCAGCGCGGGCGAATCCTGGCTCAGCCCAGCCCGGCCCAGCTCAATGCGGGCCCAGCCCAGCGCGGGCGCGGTCTGGCTCAGTGCCGGGCTCAGCCGGCCTGGCCAAGCACCAGCGGCAGCACCGCCCCGGCGCCCGCGAGCCTGAGGGCCCGTCCGGCGACGGTCACGGTCCAGCGGCTGTCAACCAGGTCGTCGATGAGCATCACGGCCTGTCCCCGGATGCCGGCCAGGGCCGCTTCCAGTTCCGGTCCCACCACGAGCCGGTCCCAGACCCCGGCAAGCCGGTAGGCGCTGTTTCCGCCGCGCCCGCCGGTCGGTCCGCCGTGTTCGAGCTGGAGCTGGCCCAGGTACGGGATCCGGCCGATCTCCGAGATGCCGCGCGCCAGCGAATCAACGAGCGCCGGTTTACTGCGCGACGGGATGCTGATAATTGCTGCGGGACGGCCTGCCCCGCTCCAGCCCGGTGTGCGTGCGTCTCCGGTGCCCCACTCGCGCAGAACCTGGACGCAGGCCTGCAGCATGCCGTGATCCACCGTGCGGTCCGGTGCTCCGGCGGCGAAGGATTCGCGCAGCGCACCACCCCAGCCAAGGTCCGTGAGCCGCGCCAGCGCCCGGCCGTTGGCGAGGCTTTCCTCGGGCTTGATCTTGCCCTTCACCGGGACACCCAGGCGGTCCATGCCGCTGGGCCACTGCAGCCGCGGTTCCAGCGGCACGCCGGCGCGGCTCAGCGTCTTGCCGGCGGCCTGCGTGGCGGAGGCGGAGATATCCGCCGGGAACCACTGGCCGGAGCAATTATCGCAGCGGCCGCAGGCGTGCGCGGTCTCGTCGTCCAGGACCGAGGTGATGTATTCCATCCGGCAGCCCGCGGTGTCCTGGTAGATCACCATGGAGTCCTGCTCGTCCACCCGGGCCTCGGCGATCCGGCTGTAGCGCTCGGCGTCGTAGCTCCACGGCTGGCCGGTGGAGCGCCAGCCGCCGCCGACGCGTTCCACTGCCCCGTCCACGGCCAGTACCTTCAGCAGCAGCTCCAGCGGGGTCCGGCGCAGGTCAACCCGCGCTTCGAGTGCCACCGTGGACACAGCGGCGCCCGCTTCGGCGAGGGCCGTCAAAACGGCGGCGGCTTTTTCTTCGGAGGGCATCGACGCCGTGGCGAAGTACTGCCAGATGTCGCGGTCCTCGGAGCCGGGAAGCAGGAGCACATCGGCGTTGGCGGCGCCGCGGCCGGCACGACCTACCTGTTGGTAGTACGCCACCGGCGAGGACGGCGCGCCCAGGTGCACCACGAAGCCGAGGTCCGGCTTGTCGAATCCCATGCCGAGGGCGGACGTGGCCACGAGGGCCTTGACCTGGTTGTCTTTGAGGAGCTGCTCGGCGCGTTCCCGGTCCGCCGGGTCGGTGCGGCCGGTGTAGGCGAGCACCTCGTGCCCTGCCTCAGCCAGCAGCCGTGCGGTGTCCTCGGCCGCGGACACGGTGAGGGTGTAGATGATGCCGCTGCCGGGCAGATCGGAAAGGTGCGTGAGCAGCCAGCCGAGCCGGTCGCGGGAGTCGGGCAGGGTCAGCACGCCCAGGCGGAGCGACTCACGGCCCAGGGCGCCGCGGATGGTGAGCACGCCCGTGCCCAGCTGTTCCTCGATGTCGTGGACCACCCGGGAGTTGGCGGTGGCGGTGGTGGCCAGCACAGGAACAGAATCCGGCAACTGCGTGATCAGATCCGCGATGCGCCGGTAGTCCGGGCGGAAGTCGTGCCCCCAGTCCGAGATGCAGTGGGCCTCATCGATGACCAGGAGTCCGGTGCGGCGGATCAGTTCGGGCAGCTGGTTTTCGCGGAAGGACGGGTTGGTGAGTCGTTCCGGTGACACGAGCAGGACGTCGACTTCGTCGGCCGCGAGCTGTTCGCGGACGGTGTCCCAGTCCAGCTGGTTGGCGGAATTGATGGCCACGGCGCGGACCCCGGCCCGGGCGGCGGCCGCCACCTGGTCGCGCATGAGGGCCAGCAAGGGGGACACGATCAGGGTGGGTCCGGCTCCGCGGCGGCGCAGGAGCAGGGAGGAGACAAAGTACACGGCCGATTTTCCCCAGCCGGTGCGCTGCACTACGAGGGCCCGCCGGCCGCCGTCGACCAGCGCCTCTATGGCCTCAAACTGGCCGTCGTGGAACTCCGCGCCGGGGTGCCCCACCAGCTCCCGCAGCACGTCCTGGGCCTGTTCCCGTGTCCCGGCAACCCCGGCGGAACCGGAGGCCTGAGCGGGCATGGATGCGGGAAGGACGGCAGCGTTCAGGTTATTGGCCATTGATTCAGTATCCCAGCCACCTCCGCCAGCAGCGAAGCCCGGTGCCCGGACATGTGGACAATCACACCGGCACTGCTCCCCCACAGGGCAGGACGGCTTCAACGTACGATAGGAGGCGTGACTACGGAAAAGACAAAAACTTTTGACCTCTCGGCCTCCTTCAAGGCCTACGACGTGCGCGGCATTGTGGGCGAATCCATCACCGCCGAAATCGTCGAGGCAGTCGGGGCCGCGTTCGTCGACGTCCTGCACCTCGAGGGACAGACGGTGCTGGTGGGCGGCGATATGCGCCCCTCCTCCCCCGAGTTCAGCAAGGCCTTTGCCAGCGGAGCCGCCCGCCGAGGCGCCAACGTCCAGCTGCTCGACCTGATCTCCACTGACGAGCTGTACTACGCCTGCGGCGCCCTCAACGCGGCTGGAGCCACTTTCACTGCCAGCCATAACCCGGCCGAATACAACGGCATCAAGATGGCCAAGGCCGGCGCCGTCCCGATCTCCTCCGAAACCGGGCTCGTGGAGATCCAGGCCCTCGCCGAGCAGTACCTCAATGCCGGGTCTATCCCTGCCGCCGCCAACCGGGGGCTCATCGGCGTGCACGACGTCCTGAAGGACTACGCCGAGTACCTGCGCAGCCTCGTGGACCTCCGCGGCACCCGCCCGCTCAAGGTGGTGGTGGACGCCGGCAACGGGATGGCCGGGCTCACCACGCCCGCCGTGCTGGGCGACACCCTGCTGCCCAAGCTGCCGCTGGAGATCATCCCGCTGTACTTCGAGCTCGACGGCTCGTTCCCGAACCACCCCGCCAACCCGCTCGAACCGGAGAACCTGCGCGACCTGCAGGCCGCCGTCGTCAAGCACGGCGCGGACATCGGGCTGGCGTTCGACGGCGACGCGGACCGCTGCTTCGTGATCGACGAAAAGGGCGACGCCGTCTCCCCCTCGGCCATCACCGGCATGGTGGCCCGCCGCGAGATCGCCCGCGCCCAGGGCCGCGGCGAGGAGAACCCCACCGTCATCCACAACCTGCTGACCTCCCGCGCCGTCCCCGAGCTTGTGGAACGCCACGGCGGCCGGGCGGTCCGCACCCGCGTGGGCCACTCCTTCATCAAGGCCGTGATGGCTGCTGAAGGCGCCATCTTTGGCGGCGAGCACTCGGCCCACTTCTACTTCCGTGACTTCTGGAACGCAGACACCGGCATGCTCGCGGCGATGCACGTACTGGCGGCCCTCGGCGAGCAGGACGGGCCGCTCTCCGAGCTCGGACGCGAATACGAACCCTATAGGTCCTCGGGGGAGATTAACTCCGAAATCGAGGACAAGGCCGCGGCCGTCGAGCGGGTCCGGCGCGTTTTTCAGACCGACGACGTCGAGGTGGACCACCTGGACGGCAGCACCTTCATCGCTAACAACGGCAGCTTCTGGTTCAATCTGCGGCCCTCCAACACTGAGCCGTTCCTCCGCCTCAACGTTGAAGCCACCGACACCGCCACGATGGAGCGCGTCCGCGACCGCGTCCTGGCGCTGGTCCGGGGCTAAGCCGGATGTCAGGAGCAACGTCCAAAAAGCCCTCGGAAATGTCCCCGGAAATGACCGAACCTCCCGCTGGCTCCTGGCGCGGCTCGGTCCCCGAGTCCAGCGCCACCGATCTGGAGAACCTGCTCGGCACCGGAGTCGGCGCCGCCCAGGAACAGCTGGAGCGCAACGGCGGTTTCCTGCCGTTCGCCCTCGTGGTGGAGAACGACGGCGAGGTCCGGCTGGTGGCCGTGACCCCCGCTGACGCGGCCGAGGGTACCGACGCGGACTTCGATGCCGATTCGATGATCGGCGACCTCACCGAACTGCTGCGCCAGCACCGGGACGAGTTCCGTGCCGCCGCCGTCGTCTGCGACATCACGCTGCTTGAGGAAGACTCGGACGCCATCCATGTGGCCGCCGAACACCGCGACGGTTCGCTGTTCGCCGCGGTCCTGCCCTACGCGGCGAACACCGCGACGCGCGGGCTGGAGTTCGGCGAGCTCTCAGCCGATACGAACGAGCCCGGCGTCTGGGTGGACTAGACCGGCCGTAAACTGGTGAGATGAAGATCAACGCCTTCGCGGATGTCAGCCTGCGCGCCATGATGGTGCTCGCGGCCGCTCCCGACGGCGGCCTCCTCACCACCCAGAGCATCGCCGACGCCGTCGCAACGCCGTACAACCACGTCAGCAAGGCGATGGCAAAGCTGCGCGAACTGGGCATGGTCGACGTCGAACGCGGCCGCCGCGGCGGCTCCCGGCTCAGCAGCGCCGGCCGGCAGGCCACAGTGGGCAGGCTCCTGCGCCAACTGGACACCCGGGCCGACCCGGCGGACTGCGTCAGCGCCGCCGGTGCATGTCCGCTGATCAACGAATGCCGCCTCCGCGGCGCCCTGTCCCGCGCCCGGGAGGCCTTCTACAGCGAACTGGACGACATCGTCGTCGCATCCCTGCCGACATCGCGGCAGATGTCCCCGGTATTCGAGGCGATCGGGCTGCGCCCCGGCCTCTAACCGGACCCGGATCGCCGGAGCCGGGCCTCCCGTTCGCCCAGCCCGCCACGCCCGGGAAGTCCGCCGATTTGTACAACTTTTCTACTCCCTGTAGAACTGAAGTATAAATACTCGTATTTCAAATGCAGGTATTTTCATCGGTCCGGCAGCAGACCCACCGGGCCCCTATCTCAGGAGTCAGCATGCTCTCGGACAAATCCTTCCCCGTCATCGAGGCCACCCTGCCGCTGGTCGGTTCCCGGATCGGGCACATCACGCCGAACTTTTACGCCCGGATGTTCGCCGCCCACCCGGAACTGATGGACGGGCTCTTCAGCCGCTCCAACCAACGCTCCGGCAACCAGCAGCAGGCCCTGGCCGGAAGCATCGCAGCTTTCGCCAGTCACCTGGTCAGCAACCCCGGCACCCTGCCGGAGACCGTGCTCTCCCGCATCGCGCACCGCCACGCCTCCCTCGGCATCACCGAACCGCAGTACCAGGTGGTCTATGAGCACCTTTTCGCCGCCATCGCCGAGGACCTGGCCGAGGTCATCACCCCGGAAATCGCCGAAGCCTGGACCGAGGTCTACTGGCTGATGGCGGACGCGCTGATCAAAATCGAGAAGGGGCTTTACGCCGCGCAGGCCAACGGCGTGATGTGGAGCCCTTGGAAGGTCGCCGCCAAGGCCCCCGCCGGCACGGGCTCCATGACTTTCACCCTGGAACCGGCCGACGACACCCCCATCACCCCCGCCCTTCCGGGCCAGTACGTCAGCGTCAAGGTCGCCCTGCCGGACGGACTCCGCCAAGTCCGGCAGTACTCCCTCTCCGGCAACGCCGGCACCAGCCGCAGCTTCACCACCAAGATCGACGACGGCGGCGAGGTCTCCCCCGTGCTGCACAACAGCGTTGAGGTTGGCGACCTGCTCGAGATCTCCAACCCTTATGGCGAGATCACCCTCAAAGAAGGCGACAGCCCCGTGGTCCTGGCCTCGGCCGGCATCGGCTGCACGCCCACCGCATCCATCCTGCGCTCCCTCGCCGAGTCCGGCTCGGACCGCCAGGTCCTGGTCCTGCACGCGGAAAGCGACCTGGAGTCCTGGGCACTGCGCTCCCAGATGACGGACGACGTCGAACGCCTGGACGGCGCCGACCTCCAGCTCTGGCTTGAGCGCCCGGAAGCCGGCGCCAGGCAGGGCTTTATGTCGCTGCGTGAGGTCGACCTGCCTGCCAACGCCTCGCTCTACTTGTGCGGTCCGCTGCCCTTTATGAAGAGCATCCGCAATGAGGCCATCAACGCAGGCATCCCGGCCACGAAGATCCACTACGAGGTCTTCGGCCCGGACATCTGGCTCGCCAGCTGAGGTACTCATCGATTGCTCCGCAACGGCCCTTATGAGGGCTCAATAGGGCCGTTGCGGAGCAATCGATGAGAGTACGACGGCGGGCCCCCCCCCAGGGCCCCGGGGGGGGGCGCCCGGGGGGGTTTTAAGGGCGCCACACGGGCGCCCCAGGGTACTTAAGGGCGGCGCAAAACGCGCCCCCCGGCCCCGGGGGC